>CANHOE010000034.1 GCA_947462175.1 Burkholderiales bacterium
GGGCCCGACTGGCACGCGACATCGACCTGACCTTGCTGGAATCGATGGTCGAGGACATCACGCTGACCGATTGCGTCGCCCGTGCTGCTGATCTGATCGACGGCAAGGTGCGCGGCCGGTTGATTGTCAACATGGCCTGACCCCACATCAAGCGCCTGGCCGAAGAGCCGGGCCTGACCCCGGACACCCATCGGAGACACCCCATGACCCGCTATGCCGACTTTCACCAGCGCTCGCTCACTGATCGCGATGCTTTCTGGGCCGAACAGGCCGAGCTGATCGACTGGCACCGGCCGTTCGATCAGGTCTGCGACCACAGCAACCCGCCATTTGCCCGTTGGTTTGTCGGCGGCCAGACCAACCTCTGCCACAACGCGGTCGATCGCCATCTGGCGGCGCGGGGCGATCAGGCGGCGCTGATCTGTGTCTCGACCGAGACCGACACCGAGCGAACCTACAGCTACCTCGAACTGCACGACGAGGTCCAGCGCATGGCGGCGATCCTGCTGTCGCTGGGCGTGAAGCAAGGCGACCGGGTGCTGATCTACATGCCGATGGTGGCGCAGGCGGTGTTCGCGATGTTGGCCTGCGTGCGCATCGGAGCCATCCACTCGGTGGTGTTCGGCGGGTTCGCCAGCGGCAGCCTCGCGAGCCGCATCGATGACGCACAGCCGACGGTGATCGTCAGCGCCGATGCCGGCAGTCGCTCGGGCAAGGTGCTGCCCTACAAGCCGCTGCTCGATGAAGCGATCCGGCTGGCGACCCACCAACCGCAGAAGGTGCTGCTGATCGACCGCGGGCTGAGCCCGATGGAGCTCGTCGCTGGGCGTGATATGTCCTATGAAGCGCTGCGCGAGCAGCACATCGCCGCTGTCGTGCCCTGCACCTGGGTCGATTCCACGCACCCGAGCTACACGCTGTACACCAGCGGCACCACCGGCAAGCCCAAGGGCGTGCAGCGCGACACAGGCGGCTACGCGGTGGCGATGGCGGCCAGCATGAAGCACATCTACTGCGCCTACCCGGGCGAGACCTTCTTCAGCGGCAGCGACATCGGCTGGGTAGTCGGCCACAGCTACATCGTCTACGCGCCGTTGATCAACGGCATGGCCACCATCCTGTATGAAGGCTTGCCGACGCGGCCGGACGCAGGCATCTGGTGGAGCCTGGTCGAGAAATACCGCGTGTCGGTGATGTTCAGTTCGCCGACCGCGATCCGCGTGCTGAAGAAGGCCGACCCGAAGTACCTGTCGCAGTACGACCTTTCATCGCTGCGCGCGCTGTTCCTGGCCGGCGAGCCACTGGACGAGCCGACCGCCGCGTGGATCTCGCAGGCGCTGGGCAAGCCCGTCATCGACAACTACTGGCAGACCGAAACAGGCTGGCCGATCCTGACCATCGCCCATGGCGTCGAGCCGGCGCCCTCGAAGCTCGGGAGCCCCGGATTCGCGATGTACGGCTATGCCGTCAAGGTGATGGACGAGCTGACGGGCCTGGAGCTGACCGAGCCCAACCAGAAGGGCGTGCTGGTCATCGACGGGCCGCTGCCACCGGGCTGCATGCAAACGATCTGGCGCGACGACGAGCGCTTCGTCAAGACCTATTGGAGCGGTGCGCCGGGCAAGCTGGTTTACAGCACCTTCGACTGGGGTGTGCGCGATGCAGACGGCTACTACTTCATCCTCGGTCGCACCGACGACGTGATCAACGTCGCAGGCCACCGCCTGGGCACGCGCGAAATCGAGGAGAGCATCTCCAGCCATCCGGCGGTGGCCGAGGTCGCTGTGGTGGGTGTCGCCGACGTGCTGAAGGGGCAGGTGGCGATGGCCTTCGTGGTGGTGAAGGATGCCTCGAAGGTGGCCACACCGGCCGATACGACGCGTCTCGAAGCCGAGGTGATGAAGGTCGTCGACACGCAACTCGGGGCGCTCGCCCGACCGGCCCGCGTGCGCTTCGTCTCGGCCTTGCCGAAGACCCGTTCAGGCAAGCTGCTGCGCAGAGCCATCCAGGCGGTGTGCGAGCAGCGTGACCCGGGTGATCTGACGACCATCGACGATCCGAGTTCGTTGCAGCAGATCAAGGACACCCTGGTGGGCTGATCGTCCCCCGAATGGCTGTCCGCGCTCGGGGGGATGGGCGGACGCTGGCGTCATGAACAGACTGGCGGCTTCACCACCACGGAGCCGGTAGCCATGACCTCGTTCAACAACCCCTGCACTCGCCGTCAGGCCTTGGCTGCTGTGGTCGCCGTTTGGCCGACGACGCACGTGGCCGCCCAGCATCGTGCGGCGGCGACACCCGATGCTCCCCAGATCGCGCTTCTGTCGGAGGCGCGCTCCGACATCGACCCCAGTGGCTACCTTGTCAGCGAAAAGCTCGACGGCGTGCGGGCGATCTGGGACGGCAGCCGGCTGCGCTTTCGCAGCGGCCGAATCGTCCACGCGCCCGATTGGTTCACCTCGGCCTTGCCGCCGGTCGCGCTGGACGGCGAACTGTGGGGCGGACGTGAAAGTTTCGACGTCGTGTCCGGCGCGGTGCGAAGGGTCACGCCGGACGATGTCAGCTGGCGGGCGCTGCGTTTGATGGTGTTCGATCTGCCTGGCGCGCGCGGCACATTCGCCGCGCGCGCCGCGCGCATCGACGAGCTGGCGACTGCGTCGCGCACCACGGCGTGGGCGGCCGTCGAGCAGTATCAGATGCCTGATCGCACTGCGCTCCAGCAGCGGCTCGACAACGTGGTTCGCGGCGGCGGCGAGGGCCTGGTGCTGCACCGTGCGGATGCACCATGGTCACCGGGGCGCACCACCGCTCTGTGGAAGCTCAAGCCACTGCACGATGCCGAAGCGCGGGTGCTGGCGCATGAGCCAGGCCGAGGTCGGCTGACCGGTCTGATGGGGGCCTTGCAGGTGCGTACCACGAGCGGCATCGAATTCCGCATTGGCACAGGCTTCACCGACGCCGAACGCCGCGACCCACCGCCAGTGGGCAGCTGGGTCAGCTACACCCATCGGGGCGTGACGCCCTCCGGCGTGCCGCGCTTCGCTAGCTACTGGCGTCCGCACGACGCCGAGCTGTGAGGCCCGACGGGCGTCAGAGCACCTCGCTCGCGAAGTCCGCCAGCCGTGAGCGCTCGCCGCGTGCCAGCGTGACGTGGCCACTGTGCGGCCAGCCCTTGAAGCGATCGACGGCGTAGGTCAGTCCCGAACTGCCTTCGGTCAGGTAGGGCGTGTCGATCTGCGCGAGGTTGCCCAGGCAAACGATCTTCGTGCCGGGGCCGGCGCGCGTGATCAGCGTCTTCATCTGCTTGGGTGTCAGGTTCTGCGCCTCGTCGATCAGCACGAACTTGTTCAGGAAGGTGCGCCCGCGCATGAAGTTCAGGCTCTTGATCTTGATCTTGCTGCGAACCAGGTCATTGGTCGCTGCGCGGCCCCATTCACCGGCGCCCCCATCGGTCTTCGACAACACTTCCAGGTTGTCGTCGAGCGCGCCCATCCACGGGCCCATCTTCTCTTCCTCGGTGCCAGGCAGAAAGCCGATGTCTTCACCGACCGGCACCGTGACGCGGGTGACGATGATCTCGGTGTAGCGGCGGTCGTCCATCACCTGACTCAATCCAGCGGCCAGCGTCATCAGCGTCTTGCCGGTGCCGGCGGTGCCGGTCAGCGTGATGAAGTCGCAGTCCGGGTCCATCAGCAGGTTCAGTGCGAAGTTCTGTTCGCGGTTGCGGGCCGTCACGCCCCACACCGCGTTCTTGGTGTGGGTGTACTCGCGCAGCGTCCGTAGCACCGCGGTCTTGCCGGTGATCTCGGTGACCTTGGCATGCAGCGGGGCAGCGCCCGGGGCTTCGAGGTAAACGAACTGGTTGATCAACAGTGCCGGCACCAACGGGCCACTGATGCGGTAGTAGGTGAAGCCGCCCTGGTTCCAGCTTTCCATGGTCTTGCCGTGGCGGTCCCAGAAGTCGGCGGGCAGTTGCAGCACACCGGTGTACAGCAGGTCGCCGTCTTCCAGCGTCTTGTCGTTGAAGTAGTCCTCGGCGGGCAGGCCGAGTGCGCGTGCCTTGATGCGCATGTTGATGTCTTTCGACACCAGCACGACCTCGCGCCCGGGTTGCTGGTCGCGCAGTGCCTGAACCACGCCGAGGATCTGGTTGTCGGCCTTGCCCTGAGGCAGACCGGCCGGCAAGGTGACATTGACCAGATGGGTCTGGAAGAACAGCTTGCCGGCGGCTTCACGGTGCCCGGTGTGCGCCAGCGGCAGTCCTTCACCCAAGCCATCAGCCGCTCCCAGCGCCTTGCAGGAGCTCATGTTCGCCGCCAGCGCATCGAGGTCGCGGCTGACCTGGCGGGCATTTCGGGCGACCTCGGTCATGCCCTTCTTGTGATCGTCGAGCTCCTCGAGCGTGATCATCGGAAGGTAGACGTCGTGCTCGTCGAAGCGGAACAGGCTCATCGGGTCGTGCATCAGCACGTTGGTGTCCAGCACGAACAGCTTGGCCGGACCCGCCCCGCGTGTCTTTGCTGCACGTGGCTTTGGCTCCTGGCGTTTGTTCGCGATGGGCGCCGCGACGGCAACGGGGGTGGGGTTGGACACGCGCGTCGGCGAGAGTCCTGCCGGGTCGTGCAAATTCAGCTCGGCAGGCGCCGCAGGTTCAGCTTCAGCACTGGTGCGCGGGGATCGCTTTGCCGGTTTGGCGGCAGCCTGGGACTCGAAATCGGCGGCGGACAACAAGGAGGCACGTTTGGCAGGCGGCTTGGGCAGTGGCATGGGGCGGCGACGTGTGAAGTTAAGCGACAGCGTATCGGAAAACAAAAAAGCCGCACAGGTTGGTGTGCGGCTTTTGTCGGAACGGGTGGTGGATCAGACTTGTTCTTTCAGCGCCTGAGCGGCGGCCAGTACTTCCTCGACGTGGCCGGCAACCTTCAGGCCGCGCCATTCTCCGCGCAGCACACCGGCGCCATCGATCAGAAAAGTACTGCGCTCGATGCCCTTGACCTTCTTGCCGTACATGATCTTGTTCTTGACCACGCCGAACATGTGGCACAGCTTTTCTTCGGTGTCGGCGATCAGGTCGAAAGGCAACTCGAGGTTCTGTTTGAACTTCTCGTGCGACGCCATGTTGTCGCGTGACACGCCGAACACGACCGCATCAGCAGCGATGAATTCCTTGTGAAAATCTCGGAACTGCATCGCTTCAGTGGTGCAGCCCGGCGTGTTGTCTTTCGGATAGAAGTACAACACCACCGACCGCCCAGCGTAGGCCTGCGGCGTGAACTTCACCCCGCTGGTGGCGAGCGCTTCAAAGTCCGGGAGGGGTTTGTTGAGGGCTGGCGTCATGGGAAGGGTGGAGTGTTGCGCCGTCGCTGCGCGTAGCCTTCAATTATACGGGCGCTCGCGCTCGGACGACGGGCCTGGGCGCGTGCTGCGCCAGTTCGGGGTTCAGTGCTCGAACAGCAGCGCCGCAACCACCGTGCGCCCCTCGGACAGCAGCACGTTGTAGGTGCGGCACGCGGCGGCGGTGTCCATGGTTTCAACGCCGATGCGCCGCTCGATCAGCGGCCGCAGCAGGCTGGCGGCCGGGAAGCGCAGTCGCGCCCCGCTGCCGAAGATGACCAACTCCGGTGCCTGCTCGACCAAGGTCTTGAAATGTTCGGCATGCAGATCCTCGAAGCGGGTCACAGGCCAGGCTGCGACCAGGCCAGTCCAAGGCACGATCACGCTCTGGGTGTGCTGCACGCCATTGACCAGCACGCCATCGGGCCCGTGGCGTGCAATGGCATTGGTTCCTTCGATCCGTTCGGCGTGCAGTTTCAAGGCAACAGTCGGGTGATCACTGAGCCTAAAATTGTAGGCTGCGTGCCGCGTCGGCGCGGTGCTGGAGCCCGCTTTGAAAGCTGTTGCCAAGTCGAGCAAGCTCGCCAACGTCTGCTATGACATCCGTGGTCCGGTGCTCGACAAGGCTCGGCAGATGGAGGAAGACGGGCAGAAGATCATCAAGCTGAACATCGGTAACCTCGCTGTGTTCGGGCTGGAGCCGCCCGACGAGATCGTGCAGGACATGATCCGCAACCTGCCGAACAGCGCTGGCTACACCGACAGCAAGGGCCTGTTTGCGCCACGCAAGGCGGTGGTGCACTACTCGCAGGAGAAGCGCATCCAGGGCGTGACCGTCGACGACGTGTACCTGGGCAACGGGGCCTCCGAACTCATCACGATGAGCATGAACGGCCTGCTCAACGATGGCGATGAGGTGTTGGTGCCAGCACCCGACTACCCGCTGTGGACGGCATCGGTCGCGCTGTCCGGTGGCACGCCGGTGCACTACCTCTGCGATGAGCAATCCGGCTGGTATCCGGACATCGCCGACATCCGCCGCAAGATCACGCCGAACACCAAGGCGATCGTCGTCATCAACCCGAACAACCCGACGGGAGCGCTGTACCCGGAGAGCGTGCTTCGCGAGATCGTCGAAGTGGCGCGCCAGCACCAACTGATCGTGTTCGCTGACGAGATCTACGACAAGACCTTGTACGACGGCGAGACGCACACCAGCATCGCCTCGCTGGCCGACGATGTGCTGTTCGTCACCTACAACGGCCTCTCGAAGAACTACCGCTCCTGTGGCTATCGCGCGGGCTGGATGGTGGTCTCGGGCGCGAAAGCCCATGCGCGCGACTACATCGAGGGCCTGAACATGCTGGCGTCGATGCGGTTGTGCTCGAACACGCCAGGCCAGTTGGCGATCCAGACCGCGCTCGGTGGCTACCAGAGCATCAAGGACCTGGTCGCACCCGGCGGCCGGCTGTGCCGCCAGCGCGATCTCGCCTATGAGCTGCTGAGCCAGATCCCGGGCGTCAGCGTCGTCAAGCCGAAGGCCGCGCTTTACATGTTCCCGAAGCTCGATCCGAAGCTCTACCCGATCACTGACGATCAGCAGTTCGCCTACGACCTGCTGGCTGCAGAGAAGGTGCTGATCGTGCAGGGCACCGGCTTCAACTGGCCGACGCCGGACCATTTCCGCCTGGTGTTCCTGCCGAATTCCGATGACCTGACCGAGGCCATCGGGCGCATCGCCCGCTTCCTCGATCAGTACCGCAAGCGTTACACGCTGTGATGGCCGATCGACGGCTGCCCAGAGCGTTTCTTCTTTCCACGACAAGTACTGGCCCCAACGGGCATTCAAGATGACACCGATACGAGTTGGCCTTCTGGGCATCGGCACCGTGGGCAGCGGCACCTTCAATGTGCTGCGCCGCAACCAGACGGAGATCACCCGCCGCGCAGGCCGCGGCATCGAGATCACGATGGTCGCCGACCTCGACACCGCGCGGGCGAAAGCGGTGGTCGGCGACAGCGCACGCGTGGTGGCCGATGCACGCGAGGTGATTGCGAACCCCGACATCGACATCGTGGTCGAGCTGATCGGTGGCTACGGCATTGCCCGCACGCTGGTGCTCGAAGCCATCGCGGCGGGCAAGCATGTGGTCACCGCCAACAAGGCCTTGCTGGCGGTGCATGGCACCGAGATCTTTGCCGCAGCGCGCGACAAGGGCGTGGTCGTCGCCTTCGAAGCGGCGGTGGCCGGTGGCATTCCGATCATCAAGGCGTTGCGCGAAGGGCTCACGGCCAACCGCATCCAGTGGATCGCGGGAATCATCAACGGCACCACCAATTTCATCCTGTCGGAGATGCGCGCCAAGGGCCTCGACTTCGGTGTGGTGTTGAAGCAGGCGCAGGAACTCGGCTATGCCGAAGCCGACCCGACCTTCGACATCGAAGGCGTCGACGCGGCCCACAAGCTCACGCTGATGAGCGCGATCGCGTTCGGCATCCCAGTGCAGTTCGACAGCGCGCATGTCGAAGGCATCTCCAAGCTGCAAGCGGCCGACATCACGTACGCCGAGCACCTGGGCTACCGCATCAAGCTGCTGGGCATCACCAAACGAACGAGCGCTGGCATCGAGTTGCGCGTGCACCCGACGCTGGTGCCTGCCAAGCGACTGATCGCGAATGTCGAAGGCGCCATGAACGCCGTGGTGGTGCACGGCGATGCCGTGGGCAGCACGCTGTACTACGGCAAGGGCGCTGGTTCCGAGCCAACCGCCTCGGCGGTGATTGCCGACCTGGTCGACATCACACGTCTGCACACCGCCGACCCTCACCATCGCGTGCCGCACCTCGCGTTCCAGCACGATGCGCTGAGCGCGACGCCGATCCTGGCGATGGAGTCGACCGTCACCGCCTGTTACCTGCGCCTGCAAGTCACCGACGAAGCCGGCGTGCTGGCCCGCATCGCCGGCATCCTGGCCGAGAACCGCATCTCGATCGACGCACTGCTGCAGCGGCCGAACGACGGCGGTGCGGTGGAGAACACCGAAGCCCGCACCGACGTGATCATCCTGACGCACGACACCGTCGAAGGCGAGATGAACCGTGCGATCGCGCAGATGCAGGCGCTGCCCACGGTGCTGGCACCCATCGTGCGCATCCGCAAGGAAGAACTCAGTTGAACTACCTCAGCACACGAGGCGACCGAACACCCCGAGGCTTTTCCGACATCCTGCTCGAGGGCTTGGCGCCCGATGGCGGCCTGTACTTGCCCGAGTCTTATCCGAAGATCGATGACGCCACCCTCGCGCGCTGGCGCGGCCTGAACTACGCCGATCTCGCGTTCGAGATCCTGTCGCTGTACATCACCGACATCCCGGCCGACGACCTGCGCACGCTGGTGCGCAAGACTTACACGCCGGCCATCTTCGGCACTGCCGAGATCACGCCGCTGAAGGCGCTGGACCGCGCTGCGAACGCGGAGAGCGGCACCGATGTGTATCTGCAGGCACTCTCCAACGGCCCGACGCTCGCCTTCAAGGACATGGCGATGCAGTTGCTGGGCAACCTGTTCGAGTACGAACTGGCGCGCCGTGGCGAAACGCTGAACATCCTCGGCGCCACCTCGGGCGACACCGGAAGTGCCGCCGAGTACGCGATGCGGGGCAAGCAGGGCGTCAACGTCTTCATGCTGAGCCCGAACGGCCGGATGAGCCCGTTCCAGCAAGCGCAGATGTTCAGCCTGCAGGACGCGAACATCCACAACATCGCTGTCGATGGCGTCTTCGATGACTGCCAGGACATCGTGAAAGCGGTGTCGAACGACCTGGACTTCAAACGCAAGAACCGCATCGGCACCGTCAACTCGATCAACTGGGCGCGGCTGCTGGCGCAGGTGGTCTATTACTTTGCCGGGTACCTTCAAGCCACACGATCGAATGATCAGCAGGTCAGCTTTGCCGTGCCTTCGGGCAACTTCGGCAACATCTGCGCTGGCCATGTCGCGCGGATGATGGGCTTGCCGATCCGGCGCCTGGTGCTGGCCACCAACGAGAACAACGTGCTCGACGAGTTCTTTCGCACCGGCACCTACCGCGTGCGTGGCAGCGCCGAAACGCATGAGACCTCCAGTCCGTCGATGGACATCTCGAAGGCCAGCAACTTCGAGCGCTTCGTTTTCGATCTGCTGGGTCGCGATGCGGCGCGCACGAAGCAGCTCTTCAAGACCGAGGTCGAGCAGCAGGGCTCGTTCATCGTCAGTCCCGATGAGTTCGCCCACATCGCCAGCTTCGGCTTCGTCTCGGGCGCCAGCACCCATGCCGACCGCCTCGCCACGATCCGCGACACGTACCGGCGCTTCGGCGTGGTCATCGACACCCACACCGCCGATGGTCTCAAGGTGGCGCGCGAGCACCTCGATGCCGGCGTGCCGATGCTGGTGCTCGAGACGGCCTTGCCTGTCAAGTTTTCCGAGACCATCGTCGAGGCGATCGGCATTCAACCCGACCGCCCCGTCGCCATGCGCGGCATCGAAGACTTGCCGAAGCGCTTCGTTGTGATGCCGATCGACGCGCAGGCGGTGAAGGCCTACCTCAGCGCCCACGTCTGACGGACCATGCACCAGCCGTCCGCCACACTGCCACCAGCGCGCCCGCCGCTGATGAGTCTGGACGACGCGCTGGCAACGCTGATGCAGGCGGTTCGGCCGTTCGACGCTGCCCAGGCATCACAGGTCTCGACCTTCGACGCCCTCGGGCGCGTGCTGGCGGCCGATGTTCGCTCTCTGGTCGATGTGCCGCCCGCCGACAACTCGGCGATGGACGGCTACGCCATGCGCTGCGCCGATGTGCCCGTTGCGGGCACCACGTTGATGGTGAGTCAGCGCATCCCGGCCGGCGTGGTCGGTGAGCCGCTCGCGCCCGGCACAGCGGCGCGCATCTTCACAGGTGCTCAGGTGCCGATCGGGGCCGACGCGGTGGTGATGCAGGAGCAGTGCACCGCTGTGAGTGACGCTACGGCGGGTGGCGTTGTCCGCATCGACACCCTGCCCAAGCACGGGCAAGCGATCCGCCGCCGCGGCGAAGACGTGCAAGCCGGCGCGGTCGTGCTGCCCGCCGGCACGCGACTCACGCCACAGGCGCTGGGCCTGGCCGCATCGGCGGGTGCAGCAGCGCTGACGGTCGCGCGGCGGCCGCGTGTTGCGCTGTTTTCCACTGGCGACGAACTCGTGATGCCCGGCGAGGTCGCACCCGGGCAGATGAAGCCCGGCGCGATCTACAACTCGAACCGGTACACCCTGCGCGCGCTGATCCAGGCGCTGGGCTGCGAGTGCACCGATCTCGGTAACGTGCCTGACCGGCTCGACGCCACCCGCGAGGCCTTGCGCCGTGCCGCGCGAGACCACGACCTGATCGTCACCAGCGGTGGCGTATCGGTCGGTGAGGAAGACCACATCAAGCCGGCCGTCGACGCCGAGGGGCGTCTTGACCTCTGGCAGATGGCGATCAAGCCCGGCAAGCCGCTCGCGTTCGGCGTTGTCCGGCGCAGCCCGGATGCGCCCGAGCGAGACCCCGCGTACTTCATCGGCCTGCCTGGTAACCCGGTGTCGAGCTTCGTCACCTTCTTTCTGGTCGTTCGGCCGGTGCTGCTGCATCTGCAGGGCGTCGTCGATTGGCAACTGCGTGCTGTGCCGATGCGCGCCGATTTCGACTGGCCACGCGCCGACAAGCGTCGCGAGTTCCTGCGTGTGCGCCGCAATGCCAGCGGCGGCCTCGATCTGTTCCCCAGCCAGGGTTCGGGCGTGCTGACCTCGGCGGTGTGGGGTGACGGTGTCGTCGACAACCCACCGGGCCAAGCCATCCGCGCCGGAGACACCGTGCGCTACCTGCCGTTCTCGGAACTGCTGTCGTGAAGGTCCAAGTGCGCTATTTCGCATCGATCCGCGAGGCGCTGGGGGAGGGGGAGTGGATCGAAGTGCCGGCTGGAGCGAGTGTCCGCGAGGTGCGCGACCAACTGATCGCGTCCAGTCCCGTGCATGCGATCGCTCTGGCGCGCGGCAAGGCGCTGCGGTGTGCACTGAACCAGGCGCTGTGCGACGAGTCGACAGTGGCCACAGCCCATGCTGAGATTGCTTTTTTCCCTCCAGTGACCGGCGGCTGATCGCCATGACCGTCAGCATCCAGACCGCCGACTTCGACCTCAGCACCGAGGTAGCGGCCTTGCGTGCTGCGGACCCTGGCGTCGGAGCGGTTGCCAGCTTTGTCGGTTGCGTGCGCGACCGCAACGACGGCGTCGGCGTCACTGCTCTGGAACTCGAGCACTACCCTGGCATGACCGAGAAGTCGATCGACGCGATGATCGATGCCGCCCGCCAGCGTTTCGACATCCGCGGCGTGCGGGTGATCCACCGCGTCGGCTTGCTGAAACCGCAAGACCAGATCGTGCTGGTGGCGGTGAGCTCGGCGCACCGCGGCACGGCGTTCCAGGCCTGTGAATTTCTGATGGACTACCTGAAGACGCAGGCGGCGTTCTGGAAGAAGGAAACCACGCCCGACGGTTCGCGCTGGGTTGATGCCCGGGTCAGCGATGACGTGGCGATGGCGCGGTGGCAGCTGCCCCATGCCGATGCACTCATGGAGCGTGCCGATTGAATACTGCCTTCCCCTGGGCTCAACTGCTTGCTGTCGCGCTCGGCTCGGCCTTGGGTGGCGTACTGCGCTGGGCCGTCCAGCTGTGGCTGAACGCGCGCTGGGCCGGCTTTCCGCTGGGTACGCTGGTAGTCAACGGCGTCGGCGGCTTGCTGATCGGCATCGCGCTGGCCTGGTTCGCGCGCACGCCGAACGAGCTGCTGCGGTTGCTGCTGGTGACCGGCTTCCTGGGCGGCCTGACCACCTTCTCGGCCTTCACCGGCGAATCGCTGACGCTGCTGCAGCGCGGCGATGTGGGCTGGGCGCTGGCCCACAGCGCGGCACACCTGCTGGGCGCGCTGGCGTGCTGCGCGATCGGCTTCCGGCTGGCAAAGACGCTGCTGGGCTGAGCACGCCTGTCCGGCGCAGGCGCTCAAGGGGCGTGTCGAGAACCGCACTGAGTTGATCCACATCAAGTCGTGCGCTGTCTCACGCCTTGAAATGCGCCGTTATCCCCTCAACTCCGAGGGAATAGGAGGACACATTCATGCGTCTCGACAAATTCACCACCACTTTCCAGGAAGCTCTGTCCGATGCACAGAGCCTGGCCAACGGCCGCGACAACCCGTATGTGGAGCCGGCGCACCTGCTCATAGCCATGCTTTCGCAGGCCGACGGACCCAAGGCCTTGCTGTCGCGCGCCGGTGTCAACACCGCGAAGCTGCAAACCACGCTCGATGCGGCACTGGACAAGCTGCCGCAGGTGCAGGGCGGCGAACAGGTGCAGCCCGGCCGCGAACTCGTCGGCCTGCTGCAGGCAGCCGAAAAGGAAGCCACCAAGCGCGGTGACCAGTTCATCGCCAGCGAGATGTTTCTGCTGGCCGCAGCCGACAGCAAGAGCCCCA
>CANHOE010000035.1 GCA_947462175.1 Burkholderiales bacterium
CTCCGGCGGATTCGTCGAAGTGCAGGGCACAGCCGAAGGCGCAACCTTCTCGCGCGCCGAGATGGACAGTCTGCTGCAGCTCGCCGACCAGGGCATCCGCCAACTGGTGGCCGCGCAGCGCCAGGCGCTTGGGCTGTGACGCCATGAAGCTGGTGCTGGCCTCGAACAACGCCGGCAAACTGGCCGAACTGCAGTCGCTGTTCGCACCGCTCGGCCTGTTGCTGGTGCGCCAGGGCGACCTGGGCATTCCCGAGGCTGAAGAGCCGCACCTGACCTTCATCGAGAACGCGCTCGCGAAGGCACGCCATGCGGCTCGTCACGCGGGGAGCGCGGCCATCGCTGACGACTCGGGGCTTTGCGTCGATGCGCTGGGTGGCGCACCGGGCGTGCGCTCGGCGCGTTATGCCGAAGACCACGGCCAGGCGAAGGGCGATGCGGCCAACAACCGGGTGCTGCTCGCCAATCTGTCTGCGTTCCCCGAACCGGCGCAGCGCAGCGCGCGTTTTGTCTGCGCGCTCGTCGCCGTGCGCTCGGCCGATGATCCCCAGCCGCTGGTGGCGATGGGACGGTGGGCCGGCGTGATCTGGCCCGCGCCGCGTGGTGATGCCGGCTTCGGCTACGACCCGCTGCTGTACATCCCGGAATGGGAGAAGACGGTTGCCGAGCTGAGCCCTGCCGAGAAGAACGAGCGCAGCCACCGCGGCCTCGCCTCGCGTGAAATCCTGCGGCAGATGCGCGAGGTCTGGGGCCTTGGCTGAACGCACTTCCATGCCCTCGATCGTGTCGGCGGATTCCGCCGAAGCGGCATCGGCAGCGGTCGACGTCGACCCCAGCCTGCTGCTTGCCCGCTACCTGCGTCCCGGCACACTGAACCTCGCGGCGCTGCCGCCGTTGTCGCTGTACGTGCATCTGCCGTGGTGCTTGAAGAAGTGCCCTTATTGCGACTTCAACTCCCACGAGCGTCGTGCCGTCGACGGGGGCGATGGCTCGGAGACACTGCCGTTTGACCGGTACCTCGACGCGCTGCGCTGCGACCTCGAGGCAGCGCTCCCCTTCATCTGGGGCCGGCGCATCCACACGGTGTTCATCGGTGGAGGCACGCCGAGTTTGTTTCCACCCGAACGCATCGATCAGCTGATCACCGACATTCGCGCCCGCCTGCCGCTGGAGCCCGGCTGCGAGATCACGATGGAGGCCAACCCAGGTACCTTCGAGCGCGATCGATTTCGCGGCTACCGTGCGGCTGGCATCACGCGCCTGTCGGTCGGCGTGCAGAGCTTCGATGATCGCAAGCTCGCTGCGCTCGGCCGCGTGCACGACGGCGCGCAGGCGAGGGCAGCGCTCGCCGAGGCCAGCGAAGCCTTCGATACCTACAACCTCGACCTGATGTACGCACTGCCTGGGCAGACACCGGCCGAACTGGAGGCCGATTTGGCCGCGGCACTTTCGTTCCAGCCGCCGCACCTGTCGATCTACCACCTGACGATCGAGCCCAACACGCTGTTTGCGAAGCACCCGCCCACCGGTGACCTTGCGGTGCCCGACGACGACACCGCCTTCGATATGCTCGACTGCATCACGCAGGCCACCGAAGCGGTCGGCCTGTCGCGCTATGAGGTTTCGGCCTTCGCTCGACCCGGTCACCGCTGTGCGCACAACCTGAACTACTGGCAGTTCGGCGACTACCTCGGCATCGGCGCCGGAGCGCACAGCAAGATCAGCTACCCGCACCGCGTGGTGCGTCAGGTGCGCTTTCGCGATCCATCCACTTACATGACGAATGCGCTGGCCGGTCGGGCGATCGCGCAGGACGAAGAAGTGGCGCGCAAGCAGTTGCCGTTCGAGTTCATGCTCAACGGACTGCGGCTGAGGGAGGGGGTGGAACTGGCGCGCTACACCGAGCGCACCGGCCTGCCGCTGAGTTCGATCGATCGTGCACTGGACGAGGCGGTGCGCAAGGGTCTGCTGCTGCGCGAGCCGAACTGGATTCAGCCCACACCGCGTGGGTACGACCTGCTCAACGATTTACAGGGGCTGTTCCTGCCATCGGCCTGACATCACGCCATTGACCCCTGGCCGGTTCGACTGCTCAGGAAAGCGCTGAGTCCATCAGCCCCATCTCGGCGCTGCTCATCAGCGCTTCGATGTCGGTCAGGATCAGCATGCGTTCGGTCTCGCCGTTCTTGATGCAGCCGATGCCCATGATGTAGCCGGCATCGACCGAGGCATTCAACTGCGGCGCTGCCTTGATGTTGTCGGCCGCGATCGCAATCACGTCAGACACGGAATCGACCACCGAACCCACCACCCTGCCATGCACGTTGAGCACGATGACCACGGTAGATCCGTCGTACTCTGCTGCTTCGCAGCCCAGCTTCAGGCGCAGGTCGATGATGGGCACGATCACACCGCGCAGGTTGACCACTCCCTTGATGAATGCCGGCGCGTTGGCAATGCGGGTGGGCGCCTCGTAGCTGCGGATCTCCTGCACGCGCAGGATGTCGATGCCGTACTCCTCGCCACCCAGGCGGAAGGTGAGGAATTCCTTGGGCGTGCCTGCCGCATGGCTGGCATTGGGGCTTGCTGATGTTGGCGTGCCACGCTGGGCAACGGACGCTCCCGCTGTGCGGCCTTCTATGGCGATGCTCATGACTGATTCCTTTCGGGGTTGGGGCAGGTGCGACCGATTGCGCTCAGAACGACTCCCAGTCGTCGGTACCCGTCTTGCGTGCTGCAACGGCAGCATGACTGGCGTGTGTGGCTTCTGCAGGCGGTCTTGCCTCGAACTTGGGGCGCGTGACGTTCTTGGCCCGATCCGGGCTGCGACGCTCGACTTTGGGTGCGTTCGCTGCCGGAACCGCGACATACGACACGCTCGCGAAACCCTCTTGTTGCGACAGCTTGAACACCGCCACAGCCTGAACCAGTTGGTGCGCCTGGGTCTTCAGGCTTTCTGCAGCGGCGGCACTTTCTTCGACCAGCGCAGCGTTCTGCTGGGTGGCCTGATCCATCTGCGTCACCGCCTCACCGACCTGCGACACGCCGGAACTTTGCTCCACACTGGCCGAGCTGATCTCGGCCACGATGTCGGTCACGCGTCGAATCGAGCTGACGATCTCGCCCATGGTTTTGCCGGCCTGGTCGACCAGAGCCGTGCCTTGCTCCACCTGCTCGACACTGCGCCCGATGAGCGTCCTGATTTCTTTGGCCGCTTCTGCGCTCCGCTGGGCCAGGCTGCGCACCTCTGAGGCCACGACGGCAAAGCCCCGGCCCTGCTCGCCAGCGCGGGCCGCTTCGACCGCCGCGTTCAGCGCCAGGATATTCGTCTGGAAGGCGATGCCGTCAATCACGCTGATGATGTCGCCAATCTGGCGGCTGCTGTCGTTGATGCTCTGCATGGTGGTGACAACCTGCCCCACCACCTCGCCGCCCCGCGCTGCCACTTCTGACGCGCCTTGAGCCAGTTGGTTCGCCTGCTTGGCGCTGTCTGTGTTGTTGCGCACGGTTGTGCCGAGCTCTTCCATGGTGGCGGCGGTCTGCTGCAGCGCGCTCGCCTGCTGCTCCGTGCGGCCGGACAGATCCAGATTGCCCTGTGCGATCTGCGCACTGGCCGTGGCCACGCTCTCCGAGTTGCCACGGACTTCGCTCACCACTTTGACCAGGTTGTCCCGCATGCGGGACAACGCTGCAAACAAGCTGGTGGTGTCGCCCGGGCGCAGCGGAATCTGCGCGGTCAGGTCACCCTCGGCTACAGCGTTCACCGCCGCTGCCGCCTTGCTCGGCTCGGCACCGAGTTGGCGGAAGATGCTGCGCGTCAGTGTCAAGCCGAGCACAGCCGCTAACGCGAACAGAGCGACCCCACCCAGCACCAGCGTGTATGTCGTGCTCGACATCGTCGACTCGAGCGCCGCCGAGCGCACGACGAGCAGTTCCTCCTCGGCTTGCGCAAACTCGGCGATGCCGCCCCGGAAGGCGTCCATCGCGGCCTTATCCTTGCCAGCGCTGAACTCACGCAGCAGGTTGTCCAGTGGCACCTTGCCGGCCGTGACATCGCGGCGCAGCGTCAGCAGGGCGTTGGCAACCGCCATGAACTGCGTGTGGTTGGCCATCATCTTCTCGAGGCGACCCTGCTGCGCCGGGTTGTCCGAAGTCAGTGACTTGGCCTCATTGAAGGCGGCAGTGAATTCCTGCTGGCCGAGTTTGAATGGCTCGAGGAAATTCTCGTTCGCACCCGCCACGAAGCCGCGCAGGCCCGTCTCGATGTTGACCATGTTCAACAGCATCTTGTCGGACTCCGCCAGCACCTTGTAGGTGTGCGTATTCCAGTTCACGCTGTCGCGCAGCTTGCTGTTGTTCAACAAGGTAGCGCCGATCAACAAGCTCGTGAGAGCGAGGACGGCCGCAAACGTCAGCGTCAGGCGCTTCTTCAAGGTCCAGTGATCAAACATCGGGGCTCTCCTTCGGGGCTGGGAAGTGTCTGGGGCGCTGCACAGGGGCTCGCAGAGTCACAGCATCTTGATTAGTCTTGTCGGCTCAGCACGCGAATACATGAGCTCAAGAACGCCGATCGCACTGACCAGCCACCGCGCCCTCAAGCTCGCATTTGGTCGGCCGAAAGCACCTTACCTATCGGGCATCCCTTGACGGGGTCACCGGTCGAGGCGCAGGGACGCTCTTTCCTCGCCGCCAACCCAAAGGACGTGCATGGGCAAGAGAGAGACAGTCGATATCAACCGCCCCGAAACCCAGTGGTGGACGCCTGCACCGTTGGCGCCTTCGGAACCGCAGCGCCTTTCGGCCCTGCGCGCACTCGACGTGCTGGACACATCGGCCGAACCCGAGTTCGACGCCTTGGTGCGCGCTGCGGCCCATATCTGCGGCACACCGATTTCGCTGATCAGCCTGGTCGATGACTATCGCCAGTGGTTCAAGGCCAATCTGGGCCTGGAAGGCACGCAGGAAACTCCGCGCGAAGTGGCTTTCTGCTCACATGCCATCCTGGGAGACGGTGTGTTCCAGGTCAATGACGCGACCCGCGACACCCGGTTCGCCGGCAACCCGCTGGTCGTGGGCGAACCCGGGATCCGCTTCTACGCCGGAGCGCCCATTCGCGTGATGGGTGGGCAGGCCGTCGGTACGCTGTGCGTCATCGATCGCCAGCCCCGGCAACTCGATGTCCAGCAGAACTACGCACTGAGTTGCCTGGCTCATGCGGCGGCGCGTGCACTGGAAGGGCGGCAAGCCACGCTCGAGCTTCAGCAGCGCAATGCGCTGCTGCACACCACGCTGAGCGCCATCGCCGATGCGGTGGTGACCGCCGATGTCCTGGGCTTCGTCACCTGGCTGAACCCGGCTGCAGAACGCATGCTGGGCGTCGGCTTGGCAGTGCTTGCCGGGCAATCAATTGAAGCCTTGTTGAGTCTGCGCAGCGCGAAATTGCCAGCCGGCGTGGCAGATGTGATGACCCGCGTTGCAACCGGCCAGACGGTGAACCTTCCAAAGGACACCCAACTGCTTTGCCACGGCGCAGAGCCGATGGCCGTCGAAGGCAGCGCCTCATCTCTGGGGAAGCAGGGCACCGTGCTGATCCTGCGCGATGTGACCTCGGCCCGCCAGAAGGAGCAGGAAATAGCCCACCGTGCCATGCACGATGCGTTGACCGGGCTGTTCAACCGAGACGAATTCGATCGACAGCTGCAATGGGCTCTTGAGGCTGCTGCGGCAGACGGCACTGCGCAAGCCGACTGCGTTCTTTTTCTCGACCTCGATCACTTCAAGGTCGTCAACGACACCTGCGGTCATGCCGCTGGCGATCAGCTGCTGAAAGACATGGCCGCACTGCTGCGCCAGTCCGTGCGCGCGAAGGACGTGGTCGCCCGGATGGGCGGCGACGAGTTCGCCATCCTGCTGCGATCGTGCCCTTTGCCGGCCGCGGAAAGGCTGGCCAAGAACATCTGCCATCAGCTGGACGTTTTTCGATTCGAATTTCAGGGCAAGCGCTTACAGGTCGGTGCCAGCATCGGACTGGTGCCTTTGGGCGAGAACTTGAACGAGCCCCAGGCGCTGATGCGGGCCGTGGACGAGTGCTGCTACGCCGCAAAATCTGCCGGGCGCAATCGCGTGGTCGCATGGACGGCAACCGCCCACGTCAGTCAGGCCACTGGCGGCGCAGCGAGCTGGGCGGAACGCATTGGCCGCGCCTTGGACGAAGACCGTTTCGTGCTTCTGGGGCAACTGGTGATCCCGTTGCATGCCGATGCCGGCGTCGTGAAGGTCGAGATGCTGCTGCGCATGCTGGACGAATCCGGCCAGCGGCTCTCGCCCGGAGAATTCATGCCCGCTGCCGAGCGCTTCCACCTGATGGGGCGCATCGACCGCTGGGTCTTGCGCAACACCCTGGACTGGATGCGCGACAAGCTGACCGCGTCTCATGCAAAACGTGTTGGCGTCAACCTGTCCGGTCAGTCGGTTGGCGACCCCAGCTTTCACGCCTGGGCCCTCGAGGTTCTGAAGGCTGCAGGCCCCGGCTTGTGCCAGGCCCTGACCCTGGAGATCACCGAAACCGTGGCCATCGCCAACCTGGATCAGGCCAGGACGTTCTTGCACGCTGTGCGCGGCCTGGGCCTGCGCGTGGCCCTGGATGACTTCGGCAGCGGCGCGGCAACCTTCGGCTACCTCAAGAGGCTGCCACTGGATTACCTCAAGATCGACGGCCAGTTCGTCACCGGCTTGCTGAGCGATCCTCTGGACGAGGTGACTGTGCGCAGCTTTGTCGATGTAGCCCGCGTGATGGGACTGAAAACAGTGGCTGAATTCGTCGAGAGCGCCGAAGTGGTGAAGCGCCTGCGCGAACTGGGCGTCGACTTCGCCCAGGGCTATCACCTGCACAAGCCAGCATCTCTGGACACGTTATGCCATGCTGCCCCGCCGACTGAGCTCACCGCGCAGATCGTGCCGTAGCAAGCAGGTCCCGCGCCGCGCTAGACGCGGGTCATCGACATGCCGGAGGTGCTGCGCAGCCGCTCGATCAGCTTCGACGCGATCTGCGTCAGAGGCAGAACTTCATGGGCTGCACCGGCTGCAATCGCTTCACGCGGCATGCCAAACACCACGCAGCTGGCTTCGTCCTGAACGAAGTTGTAGCTGCCGGCGTCGCGCATTTCGCGCATCGCGGTGGCGCCATCGGCACCCATGCCGGTGAGCATCAGACCCAGCGCGTTCGGGCCGACCACGCGGGCAGCTGATTTGAACAGCACCTCGACCGACGGCTTGTGCCGGTTCACCGGCTCGCCATCACGTACCCGGGCGATGTAGTTGGCTCCGCTGCGCTCGACGCTCAGGTGCATGCCGCCAGGTGCGATGTAGGCGTGGCCCGGCAGGATGCGTTCGCCATCGCGCGCTTCGGCCACACGCACCTTGCACAGCCCGTCCAGGCGCGTTGCATAGCTCTTGGTGAAGCCTGGCGGCATGTGCTGTGTGATGACCACCGCCGGACAATCAGGCGGGAGGTTCATCAGCACTTCCTTGGTCGCTTCGGTGCCACCAGTGCTGGCGCCGATGAAGATGATCTTTTCTGTGGACAGCCGGCCGATCGATGTTGGCGGCGCACTGACGCGAGGCGCGTTGGCAGCGCCGCCGGCAGCTGGGGCCACGGCCCGGCGCAAGTGGGCCTTGGCGGCGATGCGCACCTTGTCGGTGATGTCGTGGGCCAGCAGCTTCAGGCCGTCGGCCACGCCGATCTTCGGCTTGGCCACGAAGTCAACGGCGCCGAGTTCCAGTGCACGCAGCGTGACGTCGGCGCCCCGCTCGGTCAGCGTCGAGACCATCACCACCGGCATCGGCCGCAGGCGCATCAGTTTGCCGAGGAAGTCGATGCCGTCCATGCGCGGCATTTCAACGTCGAGCGTGATCACGTCGGGGTTGAGCTCGCGGATCATCTCGCGCGCCACGAAGGGGTCAGCCGCTGCGCCGACGCACTCCATGTCGGGTTGCTTGTTGATGATCTCGGTCAACAGACCGCGCACCAGCGCCGAATCGTCCACCACCACCACACGTGTCTTCGCCATGGTCTTCTCGAATCAATCAGTATTTGTAGGAGGTGGTGTTTTCGAGGTCAGAACAGATCCACCGAGCCGCCGCTGCTGCTTGATGTGAGTGCCCGTTCGACAGCCACTCTGTCCTGTGCAACCACCGCATCGCTGCTCGTCGGTGCCAGCCGCTTCACCATCGCCTTGCCGCTGGCCGGGAGGAAGCAGACCTTGCGAGGGTAGATGTCGAGCACGTCCTTGGACACCACGGTGATGTGCTCGGTCTTCAGGTAGTTCATCACGAAGTTGGTGTTGCGCTCGCCGACGTTCAGCGAGCTCATGCCGCTGATCACAGCACCGCCTCCAAAAACCTTGGCCTCCAGGCCAGAGCGTGACGCACCTCGCTTGAGAAGTTCGTTGATCAGCAGTTCCATCGCGTAGGAACCATAGCGCCCCGAGTCGCCGACCCCTTCGGGCAACATGAAGTGATTCATGCCGCCGACGCGGGCGTTGCGGTCCCACAGGCAGGCGGCAATGCACGAGCCCAGCGTGGTCATGATCAGCAGGTCCTGATCGTCGACGTAGTACTCGCCGGGCAAAACCTTCACCGCGTCGCTCTTGAAATGGGCTTCGTAGAAGAAGAAGGAGGCTTCGCCGGGCTTGGGCACCTTGGCGCGCAATTGCGCCAGCCGCGAGCCCGCGGCTGGTGTGCCGAAGCCTTGCGTCGACAGCCCACCGACCGGTGTCGAGCGCAGCCGCGACAAGGACGACGAAGCGCTGGTGTTCGGGGCGATCGACATGGTCATGGGTCTCGTGTGCGAGGGCTGTGTCAAACGCGTTCGTAGATCGTCTTGCCGCGCAGCCGGAAAAGGTTGCGCGCTTCGGTGAAGTTCTCTGAATGACCGACGTACAACAAGCCGCGCGGTTTCATCGTCGCGTGGATCTTCTCCAGTACCCGCAACTGCGTCGGCGAATCGAAGTAGATCATCACGTTGCGGCAGAACACGATGTCGAACGGGTCGCCGAGTGACCAGCGTGTGTCCATCAGGTTCAGCGTGCGGAATTCGATCATTCGGGCCAGCTCCGGACGCACCCGGACCAGTCCGGATTGCGCCCCCTTGCCGCGCAGAAAGTGCTGCCGCAGCCGTTCCGGCGACAGGCCCCGAGCCTCCAGCGGATACACCCCGGTTGCGGCGGTGGTCAGCACATTGGTGTCGATGTCGCTGGCGACCAGCGTGGCACCATGATTTGCTCCCAGCGCCTCATTGACCGTCATCGCGATCGAATACGGTTCTTCCCCTGTGGACGCCGCGCTGCACCAGATGCGAACCGGGCCGTGGCCGGATCGCGCCCGCAGGTCCTCAACCAGCGCAGTGAAATGGTGGTCCTCACGAAAGAACGAAGTGAGATTGGTGGTCAGGCAGTTGATGAATTCCTGCCATTCGGCATCGGCCGCGGCGCCGTGGGCTTGCTCCAGCCATTGCAGATAGCTGGCAAATGAGTTGTGGCCGGTTTCGCGCAGGCGACGCGACACACGGCTGTAGACCATGGCCTGCTTGCCGGTGCCCAGGCTGATGCCGGCACGCTCGTAGATCAGCTTGCGCACCCGGTCGAAGTCGGCGCCATCGAAGGCCAGATCGCGCTGATTCGCTGCGGACGCGTCATCGGGGCGGGGTCGTGCAGAGGCAGACATCAAGGCAGACATCGTCGAGCGTCCCGATCGGTCGGTTTGTACAACATGGTTGTCTATCGGCAGAGAGCCGGGCGACTTGAATCGGTGAGCGTGCGGCGTGATCCCCTGAACTGCCGCGGGTTTGCCCATCTGAATCACGTCGTTACGTTTTGCGACACCGCTAGACTGAGTTCCCCTTTGGCCGATTCGTGCCTGTCCAACCGATGTCCACCGCTGATCTGACTGCCGAGCTGCAACTTCAAACGGCCTTGCTGCTGTTGAAACAGGCTGGGCGCGAGTTGAGCATCGATGCAGAGCCCGGTTCGACGCCGTGGCTGCAGGCGGTGGTCGACGCGCTGTGCGACCTGTCCAGCCGCGATGCGCTGACCGGGCTGGCCAATCGCCGCCAGTTCGAATTGACCATCACCCGGGAAATCGATCGGGTGGCCCGTGCCGGGGAGCCGGCGCTCGTTCTGATGGCCGACATCGACCACTTCAAGCGCGTCAACGACACCTACGGTCACCCTGCCGGTGACCAGGTGCTCAAAGTGGTGGCGGCGGCGCTGCAAGACTGCGTGCGCCCGATGGACACCGTGGCGCGCTATGGAGGGGAGGAATTCGCCATCATCCTGCCCAACTGCCCGACGGCCTTCGGGCTCACCGTGGCAGAGCGGATCCGTGCGAAGGTGGAGCGACGCCCGGTGAATGTCGCGCCCGGTGTCGACGTGCAGGCCACCATCAGCATTGGCGGGGCTTTTGCGCCGCAGTGGGTGCGTTCCTCAGCCGCTCTGTGGGTCGAGCGTGCCGACCGCCAGCTCTACCTTGCCAAAACCGAGGGCCGCAACCGCGTTTGCCTCGAACATGCTCCAGTGGTCCAGGTCAGTGCCGAAGAGAAGGGGATGCTGTTCGGCAATTCCCAGTTCCAGGACCTTGAATGATTTCCCCGACATGACCCCGCCGACCGATCCCACTGCCCGAACCAGCCTGCCTGCCAGCGGCCGCCGTGCGCGCACGATCGCCGTGACCAGCGGCAAAGGCGGCGTTGGCAAGACTTTCATCTCGGCCAACCTGGCCGCTGCGTTGTCGCGCCGTGGCCAGCGGGTGCTGGTGCTCGATGCCGACCTGGGTCTCGCCAACCTCGACGTGGTGTTGAACCTGCACCCGAAGACCACGCTGCACGATGTATTCACCGGCAAATGCGATCTGGAGGAGGCGATTCTGCCGGCGCCAGGAGGGTTCTCGGTGCTGCTGGCGGGCTCCGGGCTGGTCGAGTATTCGCGTTTGACCAATGACGTTCGCGAGCAGCTGCTCGACATCATCGAGAAGATGAAACCGCGCTTCGACTTCATCATCCTCGACACCGGTGCGGGCATTTCCGATGTGGTTCTGTTCGCGGTTTCGCTGGCCGATGAAGTGATGGTGGTGGCCACACCCGAGCCGACCTCGCTCACCGACGCCTACGCCACCATCAAGGTGCTGGCGACCCAGCAGGCTCGGCGTGTCATCAAGCTGGTGGTGAACCAGGTGGCTCGCGCAGGTGAGGGGCGCACCATCCGCGGCCAGTTGCAGCAGGTCATCGATCGCTATGTGTCGCCGATGCTCGGGGACGAGCACGAGTCGTTGAAGCTCGACCTCGCTGGCGAGGTGCCGATCGATCCGGCAGTGCGCGAGGCGATCCTGAAGCGCCAGCTGCTGATGGAGGCCTTGCCCGGCAGCTCAGCAGCGCTGGCCGTCGGGGCCGTGGCCGACAAACTGCTCGGATGAGTGCCACTCCGTTCGAGGCTCTCGGTGGCGAGCCCGCAGTGCGGCAGCTCGTCGACCGTTTCTACGATCTGATGGACCTGGAGCCGGCATTTGCCGGATTGCGTGCGCTGCACCCCGACGTACTCGACAGTTCGCGCGACAAGCTGCACTGGTTCTTGTGCGGCTGGCTCGGGGGTCCGCAGCTCTACATCGAGAGGTTCGGTCATCCCAGGCTGCGTGCCCGACACCTGCCGTACCCGATCGGCATCGCCGAACGCGACCAGTGGCTGGCCTGCATGAGTCAGGCCATGCACGAACTGAGTATTGACGAGGCGATGTCGGTGCGACTGGCCGAGTCGTTCTTTGGCACCGCCGACTGGATGCGCAACAAAGGCGCCTGAGATCAAGCGCTAGCGCTCATCCACGCGGGGTGTTCGTCGCGTCGGTGGGCTCTCAGTCTTCGGTGATTGGGACGGCCCGGTGGGCTTCAGCAGTACCAGCAGGGCGCCATTGCCGCCATCGGCCGCGCGCGCATGCGCGAAGGCAATGACCTCGCTCTTCTGCACCAGCCAGGTCTTGACCTTGGACTTCAGAACCGGTTCACGCCCCGGCGAGCCATTGCCTTTGCCGTGGATCACCCGCACACAGCGCAGTCCATGGCGCACCGCCTCCCGCAGGAAGCTGGCGAGTTGCTCGCGCGCCTCGTCGCGCCGCAAGCCATGCAGGTCGAGCTGCGCCTGGATCGCCCAGACACCGCGCCTGAGCTTGCGTACCACTTCCGGCCCGATGCCCTTGCCGCGCCACGACAGCGCGTCATCGGTCTCGAGCAGTGATTCGACATCGAACTCGTCGGAGATCGCCTCGCGCAGCACTGCCGCCTCATCGCGTTCACGCTGGCGCGGCAGCGGTTCAACGCGAGGTCGCGCCAGCGGCATTGCCGCCACACGGCGCAACGGCAGCACCGGCCCGATGGTGTGCTCGAACAGGTGGCGCTCGCGCTGCAAGCGCGCGGCCTCCGCACGCGCTTCGGCCTCACGGCGCGCTGCCTCGGCAGCGTCCTTGGCCAGGGTCTTTTTCAGCGCGGCCAGGTCCTGCAGGCTTCGCACGCGGCGCGGCGGGGTCACAGCAGGCCTCTTTCGGCAAACGAGATCGCCTGGTCGCCGCCGACCACCAGATGATCGATCACGCGCACATCGATCAGTTGCAGGGCCTGCTTCAGCGTCTGCGTCAGAAACTCATCGGCCCGCGACGGCTCGGCGATGCCAGAAGGGTGGTTGTGCGCCAGGATCACCGCACTCGCCTGCACCGCCAGAGCGCGCTTGACGACTTCGCGTGGGTAGACGCTGGTCTGGCTCAGCGTGCCACGGAACATCGGCTCGAACTGCAGCAACTGGTTCTGCACATCGAGGAA
>CANHOE010000036.1 GCA_947462175.1 Burkholderiales bacterium
CGCTGTGGCACATCACGAACGCGATGCTGCGCTGGATGGCGCCGTTCCTCAGCTTCACTGCCGAAGAGGCGTGGCCGATCTTCTCGCCGGGCACCTCGTCGTCGATCTTCATCGAGACCTACAGCGACACTGCATCGTGGGCCGACGACGCGCTGCTGGTGAAGTGGTCGCGCATCCGCGAGGTCCGCGAGTTCGCCAACAAGCAGATCGAAGCCGTCCGCGCCGCGGGTCAACTCGGCTCATCGCTGCAGGCCTCGGTCTCGATCACCGCGAATGTCGATGATCACGCGCTACTGGCCTCGCTCGGCGACGGACTGAAATTCGTCACGATCACCTCGGAGGCCAGGCTCAGCGAAGGCGCAGAACTGGCTGTGCACGTGGTGCCGTCAAGTGCGACGAAATGCGAGCGCTGCTGGCACTACCGCGACGACGTGGGCCACGACACCGCGTACCCGACGATCTGCAGCCGCTGTACCAGCAACCTCTATGGCGACGGCGAAGTCCGCCGCGTGGCCTGAGATGGTGACCAAGAGCTCAGCGGGCTCCGGCCTGCTCCCCTGGCTCGGTCTGGCCCTGCTGATCATCGTGTCGGATCAACTCACCAAGACGTTGATCATCGGCAGTTTCGAACTGGGCGACAGCCACACCGTCACCTCGTTCTTCAACATCGTCCGGGTGCACAACGCCGGCGCTGCATTCAGCTTTTTGGCGGACGCTTCCGGGTGGCAGCGCTGGTTCTTCGTCGGGCTCGGGCTGGTGGCCACCGTGGCGATCATCTGGATGCTGAAAAGCCACGGCGGGCAGCGTCTCTTCAGCCTGGCACTGGCGTTGATCCTCGGCGGCGCGCTGGGCAATGTGATCGACCGCCTGCTGCACGGCCATGTGATCGACTTCCTGCAGTTCCACTGGGACTGGCTGGCGCCGATCTTCCCCGGCGGCTACTTCCCGAGCTTCAACATCGCCGACAGCGCGATCACCGTCGGGGCGGTGCTGCTGATCCTAGACGAGCTGCTGCGGGTGCGCCGCAGCTGAAACCGCAGACTCTCGATCAGGGCAGCAGGATGCTGCAACCGGTCGTGAGACGTGCTTCGAGATCACGGTGGGCCTGTGCCACATCGGCCAGCGCGTAACGCCGTTCCACCGGAACCTTCACCGCGCCGCTACTGACCACCGAAAAAAGATCGTCCGCCATCGCTTGCGTCGCTTCTCGGGTGGCGATGTGGGTGAACAGCGTCGGGCGCGTCACGTACAGCGACCCCTTGGCCGCCAGCACACCCAGATCGACCGGTGGTGCCTTGCCCGATGCGTTGCCGAAATTGGCCAGCAAACCAAAGGGCTGCAGCACATCGAGTGACTTCTCGAAGGTGTCGTGTCCCACCGAGTCGTAGACCACCTTCACCCCGCGGCCACCGGTGATGTCCTTGACCCGCGCCACGAAGTCCTCGCGCCGGTAATTGATCGCATGCGCCGCGCCGTTCTGCAGCGCCAGCGCACACTTCTCGTCGCTGCCGGCCGTGCCGATCAATTGCAGGCCAAGCGCCTTCGCCCACTGGCAAGCGATCAGCCCGACACCGCCCGCCGCAGCATGGAACAGGATGAAATCTCCGGGCTGCAGGCCGGCCTGTGGCAGCGTTTTCTTCAGCAGGTACTGCGCGGTCAGGCCCTTGAGCATCATCGCGGCAGCGGTCTCGAAATCAATGCCCTCAGGCAGCTTGACGACGCACTTGGCCGGCATCACGCGCGACTCGCAGTAACTGCCCGGCGGCGTGCTGGCATAGGCGGCGCGATCGCCTGCGCGCAGGTGGGTCACCCCCTCGCCTACCGCTTCGACGACGCCGGCGCCTTCCATGCCCAGGCCAGCCGGCAGCGGAAGCGGGTACAACGCCGTGCGGTGGTACACATCGATGAAGTTGAGGCCGCAGGCGAGGTGGCGAATGCGGATCTCGCCCGGTCCGGGCTCTCCGATCGGCACCTCGACCAGATGCATGGCCTCCGGCCCACCGGGTTGATCGATGCGGATGGCGCGGGTGGTGCGAGCAAGGGCAGCGGGCATCTGAAAGCTCCGAAAAGTGAGGTGCGCTATCGTGCCCGAAGCTCGCTGTATTCACACGGCTGGGTGTGTTCCACATGAAAAGGCTGACCACCGCCCCGAACCTTGCCATCGCCACGCTGTGGGCTGACATGCTTTGCCACGCAGGTGTGCCCACGACCATCCAGCGCGCCTACAACAGCAGCCTGGCAGGACAGGTACCACCCGATCAGGCGCTGCCCGAGCTGTGGCTCACCGATGCCGACAATTTCGATCGCGCCGAGCGATTGCTGGCGGAGTTGCGCGCGCCAGTGTCGCGGCATTGGTGGTGTGCCGCTTGCCAAGAACTGATCGAGGGGCCGTTCGAGGAATGCTGGAACTGCGGCGCTCCGATGCCTCAGGTAGAGGGCGACGGGGCAGGCTGATCCGCGGCGGGGCGGTGCCATGGGTCCAGGTGCGTCATCAGTGTGAGCACCCGATGGCGCTGCAGGACGCGATCGCGTGCGGCCACCGTGATCTCGTGACCGGCCTCCACGGTGAGCTGAGCGTCGACCTCGATGTGGGCATCGACGACGATCATGTCGCCCATCTTTCGGGTGCGCAGGTCATGCACACCGCGAATGCCCGGGGTGTCGGCCAGCGTCTGGCGGATCGCTTCGACTTCCTGCTCGTCCACCGCGCGATCCATCAGATCGCGCAGCGCGTCCCACCCGAAAGACCAACCCATCCTCACGATCATGAATCCCACGATCGCTGCAGCGATCGGGTCCAGGATCGGGTAGCCCGCCAGGTTGCCAACGATACCGACGCCAACCACCAGCGATGACGCCGCATCCGAGCGAGCATGCCAGGCATTGGCCACCAGCATGCTCGATCTGACGCGCTTGGCCACGGCCAGCATGTAGCGAAACAGCACTTCCTTCGCGACCAGTGCCCCACCAGCCACCCACAGCGCTGCGGTATGCACCGTAGGGACCAGTTCGGGGGCCTGGAGCTTCGTCACCGCCGACCACAACATCCCCGCACCGACGGCGAGCAGCAGGCCGCCCAGCGCCAGCGATGCCGCGGTTTCAAAGCGCTGGTGGCCGTAAGGATGCTCGACGTCGGCATCCTTGCGACTGTGATGCCCCGCCAGCAGCACGATGAAGTCGGACACCAGGTCCGCCAGCGAATGGATGCCGTCGGCGATCAGCGCCTGCGACTTCGACAGGATGCCCACGGCGATCTGGGTGGCCGACAAGAGCAGGTTCACGCCCACACTCACCCAGGTGCTGCGCGAAGCCGCAGCGGTGAGTTCGGCGCGACTCTTGGGCGAGTCTTCAGGATCGTCTGAGAAAGTACTGAGGGGCATGGTGATCTGTCTAGGCTCGATTCTCGGCCACCGCATGCCCATGCGGACCCTCTCACCCCAACATCTCGACATCTCGCTGTCACACTGCCGTCATTTTATTTCTACAATAATGGAAATATGGAAGAGACTGATGTCATCGCAGCCCTGGCGGCTCTTGCCCAACCGGCACGGCTGCGGGTATTCCGCGCGCTGGTGGTAGCGGGCCCGCAGGGCATGACGCCCGGTGCGCTGGCCGAGGCGCTGGGTGTGCCAGCGTCGACGTTGTCATTCCATCTGAAAGAGCTGACACATGCCGGCTTGACCACGCAGCAGCGTGATGGCCGCAGCCTGATCTACCGCGCCGCGTTCGAGCAGATGAACGGCCTGATGACCTACCTGACAGCGAATTGCTGCGCGGGTGAGGGGTGCGCCAAGGTGGCCACCCCGCTCTGCACAAGCTGTTGATGTCTCAAATCTGAAAGCACCCCCATGTCCGATACCCCCCAGCATGTGCTGTTCATCTGCACCGGCAACTCGGCCCGCTCGATACTGGCCGAAGGCCTCCTCAATCACCTGGGCCGTGGCCGGTTCGTGGCGCACTCGGCTGGCAGTCACCCGAATGGCGTCGTCAACCCGTTCGCGCTCTCCACCTTGAATACGCTGCACATCCCCAGCGAGGGCTTCCGCAGCAAGAACTGGGACGAGTTCTCGCAGCACGGCGCACCAGTGCTCGATTACGTCTTCACCGTCTGCGACAACGCTGCAGGCGAGATGTGTCCGGTGTGGCCAGGCCAGCCGATGACGGCACATTGGGGCGTGCCCGATCCCGCCGCGGTCGAAGGCAGCGATGAGGTCAAGGCCCGCGCCTTCATGGACATCGCGGTGACGCTGAAGCGCCGCATCGAGCTGATGCTCGCGCTGCCAGTCGACAGCCTGGACCGCATGGCGATCCACCGCGAACTCAAGCAGATCGGCCAAGGCTGATCGACCGGAATCGACGATGAACACCACCACCTCGCCCGCACCCGCTGTGGCACCGATGAGCATCTTCGAGCGCTATCTGACAGTCTGGGTCTTCCTCTGCATCGTCGCAGGGATCACGCTGGGACAGCTGTTCCCCGGCCCATTCCAGGCCGTCGGGCGCATGGAAGTCGCACAGGTCAACCTGCCGGTCGGCCTGCTGATCTGGGTGATGATCATTCCGATGCTGCTGAAGGTGGACTTCGCATCGCTGTCGCAGGTGAGGCAGCACTGGCGCGGCATCGGCGTGACGCTGTTCGTGAACTGGGCGGTCAAGCCGTTTTCGATGGCGCTGCTGGCCTGGATCTTCATCCGTCATGTGTTCGCGCCGTACTTGCCTGCCGATCAGGCCGACAGCTATGTGGCCGGGCTGATTCTGCTGGCCGCCGCGCCATGTACGGCGATGGTGTTCGTGTGGAGCCGGTTGACTGGCGGCCACCCGCTGTTCACGCTGTCGCAGGTGGCGCTGAACGACACCATCATGGTGTTCGCCTTTGCGCCCATCGTCGCGCTGCTGCTGGGTCTGTCGGCCATCGTCGTGCCGTGGGCCACGCTGATCACCTCGGTGGTGCTGTACATCGTGATTCCGGTCGTGATCGCACAGCTCTGGCGCAAGGCACTGCTTGGCCGCGGGCAGGCCGCTTTCGATGCTGCGCTCGCCAAGATCGGCCCATGGTCGATCACCGCGCTGCTGGCCACGCTGGTACTGCTGTTCGCCTTCCAGGGTCAAGCCATCCTCGCGCAGCCGCTGGTGATCGCCATGCTGGCCGTGCCGATCCTGATCCAGGTCTTCTTCAATTCGGGCCTCGCGTACTGGCTGAACCGGCGCCTTGGCGAATCGCACGCAGTGGCCTGCCCCTCGGCCCTGATCGGGGCGAGCAATTTCTTCGAGCTGGCGGTGGCCGCAGCGATCAGCCTTTTCGGCTTCGAGTCCGGCGCGGCGCTCGCCACCGTGGTTGGCGTGCTGATCGAAGTGCCGGTGATGCTGCTGGTGGTTCGGTGGGTCAACAACAGCAAGGGTTGGTACGAGCGGGGGATCACCGAGAATCGCCTGCGTGTCTGAGTCCCCGGTTCTCCTCCCGAACGTCGATCCCGCGCTTTTCAAAGTGCCGTGTATCGATCGCCTGCTGCCGACTTCACGCTCGACCCACCCGCCGCGCTTCCTGCTGCTCTACGGATCGCTCAGGGAGCGCTCCTACAGCCGCCTGCTGACCGAGGAAGCGGCAAGGCTGCTGCAGGCGATGGGCGGCGAGACGCGGCTGTTCGACCCTGCCGGCCTGCCCTTGCCCGACGGCGCACCCGAGTCGCATCCCAAGGTCGTCGAGTTGCGCGAACTGGCAAACTGGAGCGAGGGCATGGTGTGGTGCTCGCCGGAACGCCACGGCGCGATGAGCGGCATCCTGAAGGCACAGATCGACTGGATTCCGCTGGCCGTCGGTGCGGTGCGACCGACGCAGGGCAAGACTCTGGCGGTGATGCAGGTCTCGGGCGGTTCGCAATCGTTCAACGCGGTCAACCAGCTGCGCGTTCTCGGCCGCTGGATGCGGATGCTCACCATTCCCAACCAATCCTCGGTCGCGAAGGCCTTTCTCGAATTCGACGACGCCGGGCGCATGAAGCCTTCCGCCTACTACGACCGCGTGGTCGACGTGATGGAAGAGCTGATGAAGTTCACACTGCTGACGCGCGACTCAACCGCGTATCTGGTCGATCGCTACAGCGAGCGCAAGGAAAGCGCAGAGGCACTGTCGAAGCGAGTCAACCTGCGAAGCACCTGATTCGGCCATCTTGCAGGAACATTCAACATACCGTATAAACGGTTTATGTTGATTTCAGGATCCTGAACATGAACGAATCCATCCACACATCTGACACGGTGGCCACGCCGGCCGCACAGGGCGCAGCCACATCCACCAACAAGGCCAAGCGCACGATGGAATCCAAACCAGCAGCGCCAGCTCCGGCCAATGCGCCGAAAAAGACAGCTTCCACCTCGAAAGCAAAGGGCGTCGTGAGCAAGCCTCCGGCGGAAGCCAAGGCGCCGGCCCCTGCTCCGGTCAAGGCGGTGGCTGCGGCCACAGGCAAGCCGCCAAAAGCCAAGCTCAAGCTGGTGCGCGACAGCTTCACGATGCCGCACGCGGACTTCGAGCTGATCGACCTGCTGAAACAACGGGCAATGAATTTCCGCCATGCCGTCAAGAAGGGTGAACTGCTGCGGGCTGGGCTGCAGGTACTGGCCGCATTGCCCGATGTCCAGCTGGAAAAAGCACTGGCGCGCATCACCCCGCTGAAGACCGGGCGCCCGAAGAAGGCCGGCTGAGCCGCGCGCCGTCAGCGCGAGGTCGCCAGCAGCCAGATGCCGGCGACCACCAATGCAGTCCCCGCAGCCAAGCCGGCAGTGAATGGCTCGCCAAGCAACAAGACGCTCATCGCGATGGTGGACATCGGGCCGATCATCCCGGTCTGCGCCGCCAGCGTCGCCCCAACGCGCTCGATCGCCAGCATCATCAGCAGCACCGGCGCAAAGGTGCACAGAACCGCGTTCAGCAGCGACAACCCGATCACCTCGGGCGCCACCACCAGCGCTGACAAGGGCCGCAACACAGCAAACTGCGCGAGGCACAGCAAACAGGCCACGGTGCTGGCCAGGCCCGTGAGGCGCAAGGCGCCGAGCCGGCGGACCTCTTCGCCACTGAGCACCAGGTAAACCGCATAACTCATCGCGCTGCCGAAGACCAGCGCAGCGCCCAGCAGTGCATGCGGGCCGACATGCGTGATTTCCTGGCCGAACACCAGCAGCACACCGCCGTAACTGACAGCCAGAGCCGCCAGTTGGCGGACAGTGACGCGCCGCTTGAAAAGCACCACCCCCATGGCCAGGACCAGCGTCGGGTTCAGGTACAGGATCAACCGCTCCAGACTGGCACTGATGTACTGCAGACCCAGGAAATCAAGCGTGCTCGCCAGGTAGTAGCCGCTGAAGCCGAGACCACACACCACCCACCAGTCGCGGCGCTCCAGCGCCGGCTTGCCACGGCTCGCCCAGGCACTCAGCAGCAGAAACAAAGGCAGCGCGAACAGCATTCGGTACATGACCAGCGTGATCGCATCAACGCCGTAGCGGTAGGCGAGCTTGGCAATGATGGCCTTGCCAGAGAACGCCACCGCGCCCACCGCAGCCATCAGCAATCCTGGCCACAGGGTGGCCATGGAGGCACGCTTTAACGCCGGGTTCAATCCCACGCGGGCGTGGCGCTCAGTACTTCTTGCAGGGTCGTCAGACCCTCGGCGACCTTCATCGCACCAGCGAGCCGCAGTGGCCGCATGCCATCGAGCAGCGCCTGCTGTCGCAGCTTGAGGGCATCGGGAACCGGCTGGATGCAATGGCGTGCGGCATCGGTGAGCGACAGCAGTTCATACAGCCCGGTGCGGCCGCGGAAGCCGGTCATCCGGCATTCGAGGCAGCCGACCGGCTTGTACGGTTTGGCTTTGCCACTGAGGCGCCAGGGCTTGACGAACTCGGCCAGGTCTTCGGTGGTCACCGTGTCGTCAGGTTGCTTGCAGGCCGGGCACAGTGTGCGCACCAACCGCTGCGCCAGCACGCCGATGACAGTGGCACCGATCAGGTACGGCGCGACACCGAGATCGACCAGGCGGGTGATGGCCGAGGCCGCGTCGTTGGTGTGCAGGGTGCTGAAAACCAGGTGGCCGGTCAGCGCCGCCTGGATGGCCATCTCGGCTGTTTCCAGGTCGCGCACCTCGCCGACCATGATGATGTCGGGGTCCTGACGCATCAACGCGCGCACGCCTTCGGCAAAGCCGAAGTCCAGCGCAGGCTGAACCTGGGTCTGGTTGAACGCCGGCTGAATCATCTCGATCGGGTCCTCGATCGTGCAGACGTTGACCTCATCGGTGGCCAGCCGCCGCAGGGTCGAATACAAGGTGCTGGTCTTGCCTGAACCGGTCGGCCCGGTCACCAGGATGATGCCGTTGGGCCGTGCCACCAGTGCCTCCCAGCGCTTCGCATCGTGTGTGCCGAAGCCCAGCGCCTCCAGCGGCTTGACGGTGGTGTCGGGATCGAAGATCCGCATCACCATCTTTTCGCCGAACGCGGTGGGCAGCGTCGACAGCCGCATCTCGACCTCATTGCCGTCAGGGTTGCGGGTCTTGATGCGACCGTCCAGTGGGCGCCGCTTCTCGATCACGTCCATGCGGCCCAGCAGCTTGACGCGCGCGATCATCGCGCTCATCACCCCCGGCGGCAGTTGGTAGACGGTGTGCATCACGCCGTCGATGCGAAAGCGAATTGCGCTGAGATCGCGCCGCGGCTCAAGGTGGATGTCCGAGGCGCGCTGGTCGAAGGCGTACTGCCACAGCCAGTCGACGACCTGCACCACGCCCTGGTCGTTGGCGTCGAGCTGCTTGTTCGTGCGACCGAGTTCGACCAACTGCTCGAAGCTGGCGATCGCGGACGACTCGCCACTCTTGATCGCCGCGCGCACCGAGCGCGATAGCGTGTAGAACTCGGTCGTGTACTTCTGCAGCTCGAGCGGGCTGACCATGATCAGCTTCAGCGGCTTGCGGGTGTGCGCCTCGATCTCCGGCACCCAGTCGAGGGCGTAGGGCTCGCAGGTGGCCACGGTGACGTCGGTCGGGCCGACCTGAAGAGGCAAGGCACTTCGCCGCTCGGCATAGTTGATCGACATCACATCCGCGACACGGCCCACATCCACTTTCAGTGGGTCGATTCGCAGGTAGGGCAGCCCACAACGGCCCGCCAGCCATTCGGTCAGTGCCTCGGTGTCCAGCGGCTTGCCTGCGGACCCTTTGCGCACCAAACCAGCCGCACCCAGGCGCACCAGCGGGTGCTGTGCACTCTGTGCAGAGCCGAAGCGCTTGATCGTTCGCTCAGCGTCCGCGCACTCGATCAGGTCGTCGTCGCTGAGCCAGTCCAGCAAACGACGCCATTCCAGCTTGCCGGTGAGCGCTGCATCCAGAGGAATATCGACCTGCGCGGTCTGGGCGTTCTGACGTTGGGCAGGTCGGTCGACAGCGGGCATGAGGTGATTCTCAACGGCTACGGTTCGAGGGAGAGTCGTTCAGACCGACCCTGCACTGGCCTTCGGCAACGCACGCAGCATCTTCAGCCATTTTCGCGCGGGAAGGCCAGCGTTCTGCTCGATGTGGTCGGCACGCATCGCCAGCACCTCCGGCTCTGGCCAGTCGATCCCTTTCAGCGCGACGACGATGGTGTTGCCTTCGCGTGTCGGCCGCATGCTGAACACTTGATCCGTGCCAAACGCTGCTGAGATGCGTTGCGCGCTGCGTTCGAAGCTGGCATCGCGGCCGAACAGGTTGACGGTCATCGCGCCACCCTCTTTCAGCATGCGGCGGCAGTCCGCATAGAACGCATCGCTGTCGAGCGCCGGGCTGGCGGCATCGTGGTCGTAGAGGTCGACGCACAGCACATCGGCACTCGCCGCATTCAGAGAATCAGCGGCGTACGCGCCGGCGTCGGCTTCGATCACCTTCAACAGCCGCCCGGGCTCCACCTGGAAATACGCGCGACAGGCCGCGATAACGCTGTCATTCAATTCGACCACCGTGGTGCGAAGGCGAAGCACGCCATGGCAGTAGCGGGTGATCGCGCCCGCACCCAAGCCCAATTGCACCGCGTTCCCGTCGGACAGCGACTCGGTCGGACGCAACAGCATCCAGACCATCATCCGTTGTACGTATTCAAGTTCGATCGCGAGCGGCTTTCGGATGCGCATCGCACCTTGCACCCAGGGCGTGCCCAGATGCAGGTAACGCACGCCATCGGCTTCGGAAATGGTGGCCGGGGCCAGCTCAGGTCGTTTTTTCTTCTGGGTCATCGTGAACGGGATGTTGCCACCCTGCGCAGAAAGCGGCCAGTCAGGGCTCAACCCTTCGTGGCATGATCTGCGCCCTGCCGAAAATGTCGCCTTCGCAGTCCCCCAACAACCAAGCAGTTCCTACCCTCTGGAAGCCCATCTATGCGCAGCTATGCCTATCTCAAAGAACTTGATGCCGACAGCTTGACCTTGCGTGACAGCGACGTCCCGCGACCCGGCCCCGGGCAAGTGCTGGTGCGCATGAAGGCCGCATCGCTGAACTACCGTGACCTGCTGATCATCACTGGCCGCTACCCGGGCATGAAGTCGCAAGGCCTGGTCCCGGTGTCAGACGGCGCCGGCGTGGTAGCCGAGGTGGGCCCCGGCGTGACACGGTTCTCCACCGGCGACCGCGTCACCGGCTGCTTCTTCGAGACCTGGCTCAGCGGCCCGATGTTGCCGGCCCACTACAACAACGCGCTGGGCGGTTCGGTGCCCGGCGTGCTGACCGAATACAGGGTGTTCCCCGCAGAGGCGCTGGTTGCCACGCCGGCCCACCTGAGCGATGAAGAAGCCGCCACGCTGCCCTGCGCCGCGCTGACGGCCTGGAACGGCCTGTTCGAAGGCAAGCCCGTCACGCCGGGCGAGACGGTGCTGGTGCTGGGCACCGGTGGCGTGTCGATGTTCGCCCTGCAGTTCGCCAAGGCCGCGGGTGCGGTGGTGATTGCCACCTCGTCGAGCGACGCCAAGCTGGCTCAGGCCAAGGCGCTGGGTGCCGATCACCTGATCAACTACAAGACGCACCCCGACTGGGACAAGAACGTGCGCGAGATCACCGGCGGAGTCGGGGTAGACCACGTGGTCGAAGTTGGCGGTCCGGGCACGCTGCAACGCTCGATCTCGGCGGCGCGCCACGGCGGCAATGTCCACCTGATCGGTGTGCTGACCGGCGGCGAGATCAATCCGCTGCCGATCCTCTTCAACACGACGACCGTTCGCGGTGTGTTCGTCGGTTCGCGTGACATGTTCGAGGCGATGAACCGGCTGATCAATGCACGCAAGCTCAAGCCAGTGATCGACCGCGTATTCGCATTCGGCGATGCACGGGAGGCATTGCGCCACCTGGACGGCGCCACGCATTTCGGCAAGGTCGTCATTCGAATTGAATAAACGCCTGAGCTGACCGCTGCGCAATAAAAAGCCGGCTCATCGGGGAAACCCGGTGAGCCGGCTTTCATCATTTCGGGGCGTTCAGTTCGTCGACTTCGAAACCGCGGACTTTGCCTTGATCGCCGTCGAGAAGCACTTCTCGGAGCGGACGCGGTGGTACACGAGGCTGTCCTCTATCGAGCGGAGCACCATCTTCTTCGGTGCCATGTTGACGATCTCGTCCTTCAGGGACTTGCCATCCGGGAATTCCACCACCAGCGTGCCATCCCAGACATACCACTTGGAGCTGATGGCCGCCGACACCTTGGAGCACTTGTTGTCCTCGAACTCGGTGTACGTGTAGGTACCGTCCGCATTGAAGACTTCCGTGCTGGGCACAGCTTCGTAGTCGGCGCTGTCCGGCGGGTTGACCCAGGTGCCGACGAGCATCGCCGACAAGGCTGCATCGTCTTTCTTCGCAGGCGTTGCCGCCTGTGCAGGTTGAGCACTCAGAGCACCGGCTGCTACGCAAGCCATTGCCAGTTTTGTCATCACGGTGGTTCCTTATGAAGTGGAAAAGGGCCTAGCAGTCGAGTCTTCGGTGCGTCCAAATAGTGGTCAGGTGGTTAAGGTCGCTGCCGGCCAACAGACATTACAAATTTCAGAGCTTCGACGCCGATGGTACGTAAAAGCGGGCGTTTTGGATGCACCAAGGGCATCGATCAGGCCATCCCATGTGCGGCAAACGCGTCTCGCCAGGCAGCCAGCTTGCGCTCGAAACTCCAACTCGCATGGGCCGGACTGGTCGACGGCAGCCGGACCACCGCCACGCCCAGCGCCTCCGTGTGACGCATCGCACGGGCAGACTCAGCCCCGTTGTGCGCAATCGCCCGCAGACCCGGGGCCTGCAGCCTCAGGCTGTCCAGATTGTTGAAAACGGCATCCCTGATCGCACTGTCGAGGCTGCCCACTCGCTGGCAGCTGGCATAGACATCCCACAACCCCAGACCGCGAGCGCAGGTTTCGGCCACGCGCCGCTCGTAGCTCAAACCGACCAGATCGATGTCCCACAGCGCCGACAGCAGCGGCCAGAACTGGTTGCGCGGGTGCGCGTAGTACTGCTGTGCCCGCAGCGACGCCACACCCGGAAAGCTGCCGAGCACCATCAGCCGGGTGTCGCGAGCGATCACCGGCGGCAGACTGTCCAGTTGGGGTGTCGCCAGCGACATCCCAGGTGGCAAGCTGCACGGAACAGCAGACTGCCGCTTCATGCGTCGCCTGACGGTATCTGCAGCGCCCGTAACTTCGGCAGCGCGACGCAGGCGTTGGCAC
>CANHOE010000037.1 GCA_947462175.1 Burkholderiales bacterium
GCGAAAGAGAACAGCAAGGTCAGGTTGCAATGGATGCCTTCGCGCTCCAGTGTGCGTGCGGCCTGGATGCCCTCCCAGGTGGCGGCGATCTTGATCAGCACGCGGTCGCGGCCGATGCCTTCGGCTTCGTACAGGCCGACCAGTCTGCGTGCGCGGGCGAGCGTGGCCGCGGTATCGAAGCTCAATCGGGCATCGACCTCGGTCGACACCCGGCCCGGCACCACCTTCAGGATCTCGAGCCCGAAACGCACCAGCGTGCGGTCGACGATTTCATCGAGTGCGGCTCCGTGGTGCGCACGGGCAACCTCGGCCAGCAGCGGTGCGTAATCGGGCTGCTGCACTGCTTTCAGGATCAGCGACGGATTGGTTGTGGCGTCGCGCGGCGCGAAGGCGGCCAGTTGCTTGAAATTGCCGGTATCGGCGACGACGGTGGTGTACTGCTTGAGTTGTTCGAGTTGGTTCATGGTGGCGCGGGCAGGTCAAGCACACTGCATTAGAACCCGAGCCGGGGTCGACCTGCGTATCTGGCACGCTCCTAGCATCTATCCTGCGCAGTGTTGTAGCTTCCCCCCCGACCCCAACGAAAGGACTTTGACGATGTCGTTCGACCTGGTTTTTTTCGGTGGCACCGGCGATCTGACCTGGCGCAAGCTGATGCCTGCGCTGTTTCAGGCGTTTCGCCATGGCAAGCTGCCGCCCGGCGGACGCATCCTGTCGGTGGCACGCGACGAGCAAAGCGACGACAAGTACCGAGGCTGGCTGCAGGAGCGCTTCCAGGATGTCGAAGGCGGCAAGCGGCCGAGCGACGAGGAGTTCGCGCGCTTCGCCGAGTTGCTGCACTACCGCCGCATGGACCTGTCCCAGCCCGAGGACTACGCGGGGCTGAAGCAATGGCTGGAGGATCGCGGCGCCGCCACCGCGGTGCTGTACCTTGCAACCAGCCCGCACCTGTTCCCGCAGATCTGTGCACAACTGGGTGCCGTCGGCCTCAACGGGCCTCACGTGCGCGTCGTGCTGGAGAAGCCGCTGGGCCACGACCTCGCCAGCGCGCAGGACATCAACCGCGTCGTTCGTTCGGTGTTCAGCGAAACCCAGGCCTTTCGCATCGACCACTACCTCGGCAAGCCCTCTGTGCAGAACCTGATGGCGCTGCGCTTCGGCAACGCGCTGTTCGAACCGCTATGGCGCCGCGAAAGCATCGCCAACATCCAGATCACATTGGCCGAGAGCCTGGGGGTGGGCACGCGCGGTGACTTCTACGACCGCACCGGCACGCTTCGCGACATGGTGCAGAACCACGCGCTGCAGTTGCTCAGCATGGTGGCCATGGAGCCGCCCTCACGCTACGACGCCGATGCGATCCGCGACGAAAAGCTGAAGGTGCTGCGTTCGCTGAAACCCTTCACCGACGACAGCGTGGCGCGCGACGTGGTGCGCGGCCAGTACCGAGCGGGCAACGCGGCAGGCAAGCCCGTCGTGGGTTACCTCGAAGAAATCAGGGTGCCGCCAGAGAGCCGATGCGAAACCTTCGTCGCACTGCGCACCGAGGTGCAGAACTGGCGCTGGGCCGGCGTGCCCTTCTACCTGCGCACCGGCAAGCGGCTGCCGGCGCGTGATGCGCAGATCGTCGTGAACTTCCGACCCACACCGCACAGCATCTTTCCGGGCATCACCCGGCCAAACAAATTGGTGATCAAGCTGCAGCCGGAAGACGGACTGGAACTGCACCTGCTGGCCGCCAAGGGCACCAGCCAGAACGAGGCGCTGTCGGCGGTGTCGCTCGACCTGGATTTCGACAAGGCCTTCCCCGAAACCCGGGTCGGTGCCTACGAACGCCTGCTGCTAGAAGCGATTGCCGGGCGGCTGAACCTGTTCGTGCGCAGCGACGAGCAGGAGCAGGCATGGGGCTGGGTCGAACCTATCCTGCAAGCCTGGAAACGCGACAACGCAGCAGGTGGCGGTCCCAGACCCTATGCAGCAGGCACCTGGGGGCCGGCCGCGGCCAGCGCACTGGTGGCACGCGATGGATTCGCATGGTCGGAGGAGCAGTGACTTCCGGCAGGTCGCTGGGTCAGGCCGCGACCCGCGGGCTCAGTCAGGAGGAGGCTGAAGGGTCCTGCAGGGGCGCGATTCCGAGCAACTCGGCCACACCATAAAGACGCGCCAGCTGACTCAACCGGGGCGGCGAACCGCTGACCTGAAAAGACCGGCCTGATTTCTCGGCGAGCCGGCGGCATTCGAGTAACACCGCCAGCGCCGACGAATCAAATTGCTGCAACCCGCCGGCATCGACGACCAGCCGGCCTGCAGGCTCACGCGAGACGGCCTCAGCCAGAGGACGCATCACGGCGTTGGCCTCGGTCAGACCGATCGTGGCTGGCAAGGTCAACATGGCATGCGCAGGCGAGGAAACGCGCTCACTTGCGCGAAGCCGCCGACTTGTTGCGCTCGCTGAGCCTGGCGATCAGACCGTCGATGCCACCCTTGGAGATTTCCTGCGCAAAGCTGTTGCGGTAGTTCTCGACCAGCCAGACACCCAACACGTTGACGTCATAGATCTTCCAGCCCACGGTCGGTGATTTTTCGACGCGATAGTCGAGCTGAACGGGATCGCCACCACCGCCGCGCACTTCAGTGCGAACGATTTGTTCTTCGTCTTCCGGCAGATTGCGCGACGGCTTGATGGCCACCGTCTGATCCTTCACCTGCGCCAGGGCACCGGCATAAGTGCGCATCAACAAGGTCTTGAACTCGTTTTCAAGGCTGGCCTGCTGCTCGGGCGTGGCCTGACGCCAATAGCGACCGACCGCCGATGAGGTCATGCGTTGGAAGCTCACATAGGGCACCACCTTCTCGTCGACAAGCGCGAGCACCCTCTTCGTGTCGCCAGCCTGAATCGTCTTGTCGGCGCGAACCGCGTCGAGCAACTCGTTCGACAAGCGATTGATCAGTTGATCGGGGGTCTGGGCGGCAGCGGCAGCCGCGGTGGGCGCGTGGGCAGATTGCGCCTGCGATGCCGGCGTAAACACCGTCAACAAAGCTGCACACAGCGCGGCAAGGGTCGTCTTTTGGATCATGTGGCAATTCTCTCTATGGTCTACAGGACCGATCGTGAGCGTTGGAGGCAGCGATCCCCAGAAAGTTCGCTGCACGCTGTCCGCACCTGTCGGCCCGGCCTCTTGAACAGCTTCGGGCACGCAACAGCGGACCGGATCAATTCTTCGACGCGTCAGGCGGGTTACCGTCGTAGACCTGGCTGCGGCGACGTTGCAGGAAGCCGTCGCGAACGAAGATGTACTTGTCGAGCACGATGTCGTCAAGCAGTGCCGTGGTGTCCAGAAGGTTGGCACGGGTGTTGACCACATTCAGCGCCGTCACCCCGATGGTCACCGGCGTGCTGTTGATGACCAAGCCCGGGCCTGCTGCCATATCCACAGGCAAGGCGACCGAGTCACGTACTGTCGATGGGCCGAGCAAAGGCCAGACGACATACGCACCCTCACCCACACCCCAGTAACCCAAGGTCTGCCCCAGGTCCTCGTTGTAGCGCTGCAGGCGCATTTCTGTGCCCCAGTCGAGGAAACCACCCAACCCCAGGGTCGTGTTCACAACCACCCGCATCGTGTTGCTCGCGGCGCTTTCGAACTTCAGCTGTAGCAAGCTGTTGACCGCCGACCAAGCGTCTTCGAAATTGTTGAAGAAGTTGGTGATGCCTGTCCGGGCGGGGCTCGGAACCACATTCTTGTAGCCTGTCGCCACGGGCTTCAGAACGTTTTCATCGACCTTCTCGTTGAACCCGAACATCGACCGGTTGAAGCCCTCGATCGGATCATTGACCGCAGCGTTGCTGCCGGGCGCAGGCGTCGAGGCACAACCCTGCATGACAAGCACCACCGAGGCGCAAGCCAAAGCCTTCAAACCGCTGAGGGACCGGGACTTCATTTTTCTTCTCCTTTGGCGGCTTCAGCACTCGGCTTGCCCTCTGAGGCCTTATTGAACAGAAACTGACTGATCAGATTTTCCAGCACCACCGCAGATTGCGTTTGCGTGATCACATCACCAGCAGCCAGATTCTTCTCGTTCCCGCCGGGTTCGATTCCGATGTATTGCTCGCCCAGCAGTCCCGAGGTCAATATCTTGGCGGAACTGTCCTTGGGAAACTTGAATTTCTCTTGCAGCTGCAGCGCCACGCTGGCCTGGAAAGTCTTGTCGTCGAACCCGATGGATTCCACCCGACCGACCACCACACCGGCACTCTTCACCGCAGCCCGCGGCTTCAACCCCCCGATGTTGTCGAACCGAGCGACGACGCCATAGGTATCGTCGAAATTCAGACTCAACAAATTACCGGCCTTGAGTGCCAGGAACAGCAGCGCAGCTGCACCTGTCATCACGAAAAGCCCAACCCACACGTCATGACGAGATTGTTGCAACGTCATTCCCCTTGAGAAACCATATAGGTCATTGAATCAGAAAGCTCAAATCGAGAACATCATCGCGGTCAGCGTGAAGTCCAGGGCCAACACTGCCAGCGAAGACACCACCACCGTCTGTGTCGTGGCCCGCGAGACGCCTTCCGGCGTCGGCTTGCAGGTGTAGCCCTGCCAGAGCGCCACGAAGGTCACGGTGATGCCGAAGACGATGCTCTTGATGACGCCGTTGCCGACGTCAGCAGTCCAACGCACACCGCCTTGCATCTGTGACCAGAACGAGCCGTCGTCGATGCCGAGCAACGGGACTGCGACCAGCCAGCCACCGATCACACCGACCGCACTGAAGACGGCGGCCAGCAATGGCATCGCGATCAGGCCGGCCCAGAAGCGCGGGGCGAGCACGCGACGCACCGGGTCCACAGCCATCATCTCCATCGCGGCCAGCTGTTCGCCAGCCTTCATCAAGCCGATTTCCGCGGTGAGCGAAGTGCCCGCCCGGCCCGCGAACAACAGCGCCGTGACCACAGGGCCCAGTTCCCGGACCAGCGAGAGCGCCACCAGCAGGCCGACGGCCTCGGCGGATCCATAGCGTTTCAGCGTGTAGTAACCCTGCAGGGCCAGCACGAAGCCGACGAAAAGGCCCGACACGCTGATGATGGAGAGCGAGCGATTGCCGACGAAAAAGATCTGCTCGCTGACCAGCCTGAACCGCCGCAGCGCTGCGGGCGTCAGTGCCACCAAGCGCGCGAACAGGCGCGCCGCCATGCCCAGGCTGACGAGCTCGGTGCGCACCAAGTGGCCTACCGACGCCGGATTGAGCCAGTTCATCGGCGTGCTCCCGCACCGAAGTCATCGGCGATCGACACGGCGGGGTAATGGAACTCCACCGGGCCGTCAGGCGACGCGGTGAAGAACTGGTGCACCAGCGGGTCGGTGCTGGCACGGATCTCGTCGGGTGTGCCCTGGGCCACGACACTGCCGTTGGCAATGAAAACGATGCGATCCGCGATGGCAAAGGTCTCCTCGACGTCGTGCGACACGACGATGCTGGTGACACCCAGCGCCTGACCCAGGTCACGGATCAGGCGCGAGGCGCTGCCCAGCGAGATGGGGTCGAGCCCGGCAAAGGGCTCGTCGTACATGATCAGATCGGGGTCAAGTGCGATGGCACGTGCGAGAGCGACGCGGCGCGCCATGCCGCCCGAAACTTCCGATGGCATCAGGTTGCGCGCACCGCGCAGGCCGACCGCGTCGAGCTTCATCAGCACCACGTCGCGGATCATCGATTCGCTGAGGTTGGTGTGCTCGCGCAAGGGGAAGGCCACGTTGTCGAACACGGAGAAATCGGTGAAGAGCGCACCGAACTGGAACAGCATGCCCATGCGGCGACGCAGTGCGTAAAGCCCGTTGCGGTCGAGCGTGGCGATGTCCACGCCATCGAACATCACCTGCCCCGAGATCGGCGTCAGCTGGCGGCCGATCAGCCGCAGCAGCGTCGTCTTGCCGCCACCCGAGGTACCCATCACCCCGATCACCTGGCCGCGATGCAAATCGAGGTCGACGTTGCTGAGGATGACTCGATCGCCATAACCGCAGCTCACACCACGCATGGAAACCAGAGCCGGCGATGTGGGCGAACGAGGATCAGGCACAGGGGTCATGGAACGGCACTATGTGATGAGGCATGCCGCCTCCCACCGGGCTGCCGATGATAGGGGATGCCGGCTGGAGCGACCGATGGCCCCGCGAGCACACGGTCATCAGCGGCCCGAGCCGTTCAGTGACTCAGCGAGGCAGGTCGCTGCGCCCCATCAGCGCTGCGTCGATCTCGCGTGCCGCCTGGCGGCCTTCCCTGATCGCCCAGACCACCAGTGACTGGCCACGCCGCACGTCACCCGCGGCATACACCTTGGGGACATTGGTCGCATAGCCGCTGCCCTCGTCGGTACCAGCGCGGGCATTGCAGCGGGTATCCCGGTCGACACCGAAAGCCTCCAGCACGCTCGCGACAGGGCTGACGAATCCCATGGCCAGAAGCACCAGGTCGGCAGGGATGATCTGCTCAGTCCCCGGCACCTCTACCATCTTGCCGCCCTGCCATTCGACGCGCACCGCCTTCAGCGCCTTGACCTTGTCCTTGTCCTTGCCCTCGCCGCCGATGAACTCCTTGGTGGCGATGGCGAACTCGCGCTCGCAGCCTTCTTCATGGCTGGACGACGTGCGCAGCTTGGTCGGCCAGTACGGCCACACCAGCGGGCCGTTCTCCTGCTCGGGAGGCATCGGCATCAACTCGAATTGAGTGACGCTTTCGGCGCCATGGCGGTTGCTGGTGCCCACGCAATCGCTGCCCGTGTCACCACCACCGATCACGACGACATGCTTGCCATCGGCGCGGATTTGGTTGATGCCCAGCGTCTTCAGCTTGTCACCTGCGACCACCTTGTTCTGCTGCGGCAGGAACTCCATCGCGAAGTGAATGCCCTCGAGGTCGCGCCCCGGTACCGGCAGGTCGCGTGATTGCTCGGCGCCGCCGGCCAGCAGCACCACATCGAACTGCGCCTTGAGCTGCTCGGGCGTCATCACCTCCTTGGCCCAGTTGGTGACCTTGGATCCTTCCGGCAAGGCGCCGATCATCACGCCCGTGCGAAACACCACGCCCTCGAAGCGCATCTGGTCGACGCGGCGATCGATGTGCGACTTCTCCATCTTGAAGTCGGGGATGCCGTAGCGCAGCAGGCCACCGACGCGGTCGTTCTTCTCGAACACCGTCACATCGTGGCCCGCGCGCACCAGCTGCTGCGCGGCGGCCAGTCCGGCCGGTCCCGAACCGACGATCGCGACGGTCTTGCCCGTCTTGTGCTTGGGCGGACGGGGCAGCACCCAGCCCTCGGCCCAGGCGCGATCGATGATCGCGTGCTCGATGCTCTTGATGCCGACCGCGTCGTCGTTGACGTACAGCGTGCAGGCCGATTCGCACGGCGCCGGGCAGATGCGACCAGTGAACTCGGGGAAGTTGTTCGTCGAGTGCAGAACCTCGATCGCGTTCTTCCAGTCACCGCGATACACAAGGTCGTTGAAGTCCGGGATGATGTTGTTGACCGGGCAGCCGCTGTTGCAGAACGGCGTGCCGCAGTCCATGCAGCGTGCGCTTTGAATCTTGGCCTGGTCTTCCTTCAACCCGATCGCCACTTCGTTGTAGTTTTTCAGTCGGAGTTGCACCGGCTGATAGGGCTCTTCGAGACGCTCGTACTCCATGAAGCCGGTGACTTTTCCCATGATGTTCCTGCTATTTTCTGACTGACGGGTTGATTCGATTCACAGCCTTCAGCAGCCGGCGCGCTGGCGCCGCCGACCACTGAGACATCACTTCGCAGGAGAGGACTTGGCCATCTTTTCCGCTGCCTTGGCAGGCACTGCGGCAGGCGCTGCGGCGGTGGTCTCCTGGGACTGGCCCTGCTGGGTGGCCTTCAAGGCCATCTCAGCGAGTGCGCGCTTGTATTCGATCGGGAACACCTTCACAAACTTCGCACGTGACACTTCCCACTGGTCCAGCAGGTGACGTGCCTGCAGCGAGCCGGTCCATTTGTGGTGGTCCTCGATCAGCTTCTTCAGGATCGCGTCATCACTCTCTGGCACGCCGTCCTTGCCCTTGTGCCACATCGCGCGGTCGGTGTTCGCCGCCTGCACAGCCGGCGGCAACACAACCTCGAGATTGACCATCGAGGTGTTGCAGCGCGAGGCGAATTGACCATCTGCGTCATACACGTAGGCCACCCCGCCGCTCATGCCGGCGGCAAAGTTGCGCCCGGTATCTCCGAGCACGACGACGGTGCCACCGGTCATGTATTCACAGCCGTGATCGCCGGTACCTTCGACCACCGCCGTGGCGCCAGACAGCCGCACCGCGAAACGCTCGCCGGCGACACCGCGGAAGAAGGCCTCACCGCTGGTGGCGCCATACAGCACCGTGTTGCCGACGATGATGTTCTTCAGTGCATCGCCACGGAATTCGATGCTCGGACGGATCGCAATGCGTCCGCCGCTCATGCCCTTGCCGGTGTAATCGTTGGCGTCGCCGATCAGGTAGAAGGTGATGCCCTTGGCGAGGAACGCGCCGAAGCTTTGGCCGCCGGTGCCTTCCATCTGGATGAAGATGCTCTGATCCGGCAAGCCTTCCGGATGCAGTCGCACCAGTTCGCCCGACAGCATCGCGCCCACGGTGCGGTTGACGTTGCGCACCGCCTGCATGAACTGCACCTTCTCGCCGCGCTCGAAGGCCGGTTTGCACTTCTCGATCAACGTCACGTCGAGCGCGTGGGACAGACCATGGTCCTGCGTTTCGACTTGGCGACGCGGCACGTCGGCGGGTGCCGCAGGCAGATGGAAGATGCGCGAGAAGTCGAGGCCCCTGGCTTTCCAGTGGGCAATGCCCTTCTTCGTGTCGAGCAGATCGGCACGGCCGATCAGGTCATCAAACTTCCGGATGCCCAGCTGCGCCATGATCTGACGCGCTTCTTCAGCCACGAAGAAGAAATAGTTCACCACATGTTCAGGCTTGCCCTGGAACTTGGCGCGCAGCGCCGGGTCCTGCGTCGCCACGCCGACCGGGCAGGTGTTGAGGTGGCACTTGCGCATCATGATGCAGCCCTCGACCACCAGCGGCGCGGTCGCGAAACCGAACTCGTCGGCACCGAGCAGCGCGCCGATCACCACGTCGCGGCCGGTCTTCATCTGGCCGTCGGCCTGCACGCGAATGCGTGAGCGCAGGCGGTTGAGCACCAATGTCTGCTGCGTCTCGGCGAGGCCCAGTTCCCAGGGCGTGCCGGCATGCTTGATCGAACTCCAGGGCGAGGCACCGGTGCCGCCGTCGTGGCCGGCGATCACCACATGGTCGGCCTTGGCCTTGGCCACGCCGGCCGCGATAGTGCCGACGCCGACTTCACTGACCAGTTTCACGCTGATGTCGGCGCGCTGGTTGGCGTTCTTCAGGTCGTGGATCAACTGCGCCAGGTCTTCGATGGAATAGATGTCGTGGTGCGGTGGCGGCGAGATCAGGCCGACGCCGGGCACCGAGTAGCGCAGGAAACCGATGTAGTCGCTGACCTTGCCGCCGGGCAGCTGACCGCCCTCGCCCGGCTTCGCGCCCTGTGCCATCTTGATCTGGATCTGGTCGGCACTGGACAGGTATTCGGTGGTGACACCGAAGCGGCCCGACGCGACCTGCTTGATCTTGCTGCGCAGCGAGTCCCCGGCCTTCAACGGGAAGTCAGCCACGATCACCTTCTCGCCGAGCACGTCGCTGATCTTGGTGCCTTCGGCGATCGGAATGCCCTTCAACTCGTTGCGATAACGCGCCGGGTCTTCGCCGCCCTCACCGGTGTTGCTTTTGCCCCCGATGCGGTTCATCGCGATGGCCAGGGTGCTGTGCGCCTCGGTCGAGATCGAGCCGAGCGACATCGCGCCGGTGGCGAAGCGCTTGACGATCTCCGCCGCAGGCTCGACCTCGTCGAGTGGGATCGCCCTGCTCGGATCGAGCTTGAACTCGAACAAGCCACGCAGGGTGAGGTGACGGCGCGACTGGTCGTTGATCAGCTGCGCGTACTCCTTGTAGGTGTCGAACTTGTTGGCGCGCGTGCTGTGTTGAAGCTTGGCGATCGCGTCAGGCGTCCACATGTGCTCTTCGCCGCGCACACGCCACGCGTATTCACCACCAGCATCAAGCATGCCGGCCAGCACCGGGTCATCGCCGAACGCGGCGTGGTGCATACGCAGTGCCTCGTCGGCCACCTGGAACACACCGATGCCACCGACCTGTGAGGCCGTGCCGCGGAAGTACTTGTCGACCATCGTCTTTTCCAGCCCGATGGCTTCGAACAACTGCGCGCCGCAGTAGCTCATGTAGGTGCTCACGCCCATCTTGGACATGATCTTCGACAGGCCCTTGCCAATCGCCTTGATGTAGTTGTAGATCGCCTTTTCGGTCGACAGGTCGGCCGGCAGATCACGGTGCAGGTTGGCCAGCGTTTCCATCGCCAGGTACGGATGGACCGCCTCGGCGCCGTATCCTGCGAGCACGGCAAAGTGATGCACCTCGCGCGCAGATCCCGTCTCGACCACCAGCCCGGCGGTCGTGCGCAGCCCTTCGCGAACCAGATGCTGGTGAATGGCCGACAAGGCCAGCGCCGCCGGAATCGCGACATGACCACGATCAGCGCGGCGATCACTGATGATGAGGATGTTGTGGCCGCCGCGGATCGCGTCGACCGACTCTGCGCACAGCGAGGCCAGCTTGGCTTCGACGCCCTCGCCGCCCCATTCCACCGGGTAGGTGATGTTGAGCTCGTGGCTCTTGAACTTGGCGGCCGTGTGCTGTTCGATGCTGCGCAGCCGCGCCATGTCGTTGAAGTCGAGAACCGGCTGCGGCACCTCGAGGCGCATCGGTGGGTTCACCGCATTGATGTCGAGCAGGTTGGGCTTCGGCCCGATGAAGGAGACCAGCGACATCACGATGTTCTCGCGGATCGGGTCGATCGGCGGGTTCGTGACCTGGGCGAACAGCTGCTTGAAGTAGTTGTAAAGCGGCTTGTTCTTGTCGGAGAGCACCGCCAGCGGCGAGTCATTGCCCATCGAGCCGGTGGCTTCCTCACCAGCCTGCGCCATCGGGCTCATCAGGAACTTGATGTCTTCCTGGGTGTAGCCGAATGCCTGCTGGCGGTCGAGTAGCGACTCGGTGAAAGTGGTGACTTCGCCTTCAGCGGGCACGTCTTCCAGCTTGATGCGGACGCTCTCGATCCATTGCCGATAGGGCTTGGCCGACGCGAACTGGTTTTTCAGCTCCTCATCATCGACGATGCGCCCTTGCTCGAAATCGATCAGGAACATCTTGCCGGGCTGAAGCCGCCACTTCTTGATGATCTTGTTTTCGGGGAACGGCAGAACGCCGGACTCCGATGCCATCACCACCAGGTCGTCGTCGGTCACCACATAGCGCGCCGGGCGCAGACCGTTACGGTCCAGCGTCGCGCCGATCTGGCGACCATCGGTGAAGACCATCGCAGCCGGGCCGTCCCACGGCTCGAGCATGGCGGCGTGGTACTCGTAGAACGCGCGGCGGCGCTCGTCCATCGTCGTGTGCTGCTCCCAGGCCTCGGGGATCATCATCATCGCGGCATGCGCCAGTGAGTAACCACTCATCGTCAGCAGCTCGAGCGCGTTGTCGAAGGTCGCGGTGTCGCTCTGGCCTTCGAAGCTGATCGGGTAGAGCTTCTGCAGGTCTTCACCCAACACCGGCGACTTCATCACGCCCTCTCGGGCGCGCATCCAGTTGAAGTTTCCCTTGACCGTGTTGATTTCGCCGTTGTGCGCCACCATGCGGTACGGGTGCGCCAGGGGCCACTCGGGGAAGGTGTTGGTGCTGAAGCGCTGGTGGACCAGCGCGAGTGCTGAGGTGGTGCGCGGATCGGCCAGATCCTTGAAATACACACCGACCTGGTTGGCGAGCAGCAGGCCCTTGTAGATGATGGTGCGGCAGCTCATGCTGGGCACGTAGTACTCGTGGCTGTGCGTCAGTTTCAGCCGCTGGATCGCGCTCGACGCGGTCTTGCGGATCACGTACAACTTGCGCTCCAACGCGTCGGGCACGATCACATCGGGGCCGCGGCCGATGAAGATCTGGCGGATCACCGGCTCCTTCTCGCGCACGGTGGGCGACATCGGCATGTCGACATCGACGGCCACGTCACGCCAGCCCAGCAACACCTGGCCTTCGGCACGCACCGCACGCACCAGTTCCTGCTCGCAGGCCAGGCGCGACGCATGTTCCTTCGGCAGGAAGATCATGCCGACGCCGTACTCGCCTGGCGCGGGCAATTCGACCCCTTGTGCGGCCATCTCGGCGCGGTAGAGCTCATCGGGGATCTGGATCAGGATGCCTGCCCCGTCCCCCATCAACTTGTCGGCACCGACTGCGCCACGGTGGTCGAGGTTTTCGAGGATCTTCAGCCCCTGCTCGACGATCGAGTGGGCTTTGTGTCCCTTGATGTGAGCCACGAAGCCGACGCCGCAGGCATCGTGCTCATGGCTCGGTTGATACAGCCCGTGCTCACTGGCCAGCGTGCGTTCGTCTTGCAGGGATTCTTTCGGCGCGGCCTGGTGCATCGCGGGCTCCTGAGGTGCATGGGAGGGTTAATCCTAGCGTGTCGCAGCAAGCATGCCAAGAACTTAAAACGGGGTCTGACCCCATTTATGAATTCC
>CANHOE010000038.1 GCA_947462175.1 Burkholderiales bacterium
AGCAACACTCACGGCACGCGGGGGCGCTACATCGGGTGCAGAAGCGATCGGCTGCGCCTCGCCCAGCGCCCAGGCCGGAGACGCAACCAGGGTGCTGAACCACAGCAGCGCCACAAGCGCGCCGCGCCGCGCGTGCTCCCAAGCATGCGTCACTTTCGCCGCACTGATCCTACTGATCGTCATTGATAAAGCCCGCACTAGATCGGGCGAATGTCAGCACACCGTAACGGTAACAGTCGGGCTGCCTCCGCCTCCACCAGAACACTTGATCGCAGGACGATTTGATGCCCCTCTGCCACGCCGCCGCGGGTACTCAACACTCGGCTGACGCCAAGGCACCGAGCCACCTGGGTGAGTCAACCCATTTCGCCATACAAAAAACTCGCCACGGTAGCGAGGAAAATACAACCCATGAAAAGCACCTCTCACCAAACGACTGCCGTGCAGGTGCTGGCACGCAGCTTCGCCGTTCTGGACGTGCTGGCTCAACACTCTGATCCGGTGCCATTGAGGGTGATCAGCGAGAAGACGGGGCTGCACCCGTCGACCGCGCACCGGATCCTCAACGACTTGGTCTCTGGCCGATTGGTCGATCGGCCAGAAGCCGGCAGCTACCGGCTGGGCATGCGGCTGCTGGAGTTGGGCAATCTGGTCAAGGCACGTCTCGATGTGCGAGAAGTTGCCCTGGGGCCTATGCGTGATCTTCACCAGTTCATACAACAGCCTGTCAATCTTTCGATGCGACAGGGCGACGAGATCGTCTACATCGAGCGCGCTTGCAGCGAGCGCTCGGGCATGCAGGTGGTTCGGGCCGTCGGTGGGCGGGCACCCCTGCACCTGACTTCTGTCGGCAAGCTGTTTCTCGCACAGGACGACGCGCAGCGGATGCGGTCGTACGCCACCCGCAGTGGGCTGATCGGTCACACGCTCAACAGCATCACCGAGGTGCCGGTGCTGGAGCGGGAGCTGTCGAATGTGCTGGCCCGCGGCATAGCACGTGACGACGAAGAACTCGAGTTGGGTGTGCGCTGCATGGCTGCTGGCATCTACGACGACCAGGGTCTGCTGGTGGCGGGCCTGTCCATATCAGCGCCCGCAGACCGACTCGAAGACCGCTGGCTGGAGCGTCTGCGCGAAACAGCTGATCAGATTTCAAGCGCGCTAGGCCACCAGCGCAAATCACAAGACACCGCGGCGACCTTGCCCAAGTTCTCGAGGCGGCAGGCACCCAAGCGAAAGCCAATTGATGAGTGAGCTGCGTGCACGGTGGCAGTGACCGAGGCCGCCGGCGAAAGGCTCAACCGGCGTTCACCCAGCAGCGTGCGTTCTCCATGATTTGCAAGCCAGTCGCCGATAAGCGGCCGTGTTGTCTGACAGTTTGCCAACCTCTCGAGAAATTCTCGCGATCCTTGGCGGCCTCGGAGCGGGCATGTCGCTGCTCCTCATTTGTCAGCAGACCGCTGTCCGCCAGCGCCTCCATCGCCCAGGCCATCCGCGCAGAGACGAAAGTGGCATGGTAGATGCCGTCCATCGGCCGCGGGTCGGGTCGCAACGGCGACAGGAACAGCTCGTCGTCATCGTTCAGAACCAGCGGTTCGTCGATCGTCATGCCAAACAGCAGGCTGTGACCGGCTTCGTGCGCCAGCACCTCGGCAATGCCGAGCGGGGTGTGGTGATGCGAAGGGTTCAGCAGCAGCAGGCCCCACAGCTGGTAGTGCGACGCGCCATCGAATTCCATCGCCGCGCCGGTCGGCGCCTGGGCAAACAGCATCTCGGCCAGCAAACCAGTGATCTCACCATGCAGCTCAGGCGCGCCCGCCTGGAGAAGGGCCAAGCCTTCGGTCACCAGGGCAGCGAACTGCTTGGCGGTGACTGCGGAGACAGGCGCAAACTGCCTGACATCTGCGCCCATGCGAAGCGCTAGCACTGACTCGACATCGGCCGATTCAGCACTTCCCCAGCCCTGCATATGCAAGCCTGGCGCCCGAGGGTCAATTGCTTCGAGCTGCGCAGCCGCCCATTCAGCAGCCGCTTCGTTGCCGTCGAAGAGGGAGCTGGCCAGCTGAAAATAGAGACCAAATGCCCGTGGAGGCAAGGATTTGCCTGCGGCCAGCAATTCACAGGGGCGGATTAGTTGACGCGTGATGTCAGGTGCTGCCCCGGCACAAGCTTGAGCCACGTGCGCCAAGCTTGAAGCGAGTTGACAATGCATCGCGCCATCGAGTGCAGCCCCTCGAGCTGCAGAAGGTGTGAAAGCAAATGAGGCCGCCGCTGACAGCGCATCGAGCTCTCGCATCAGAGACGCTGGGGGTGTCAGCTACGAGGCGACACGCTCGTGGTCTTGACACCGACTTTCCCGCCGACCTTGGCACCCAGCTTGATGGCAATGGCTGCTCGTGTATCGGCCCCATTCAGTGGAATCAACTTGAAACCAAGCAGTTTCTTCGGGTCGAGGGGCACAGAAATCATCGGTATTCCTTTGATGAACTAGGATCGAATGGGTGTGTAAAAAACACACGATCGGACCGTATCACCAAAGATCCTCCATGGTCAACACCAGCGCTCGGCGGCTGATTTACGTCTGCAGCCAGGACCACGCCTACACCTTCCGCGACATGCCCGAGCAGCTTCGAGAACGAGGCGTTTCAGGCCGCGTATTGAGCTACGAAAAACTGTGGGGCTGCAGGTGGCTGCCACGCGGCACCTATGTGATGACCGATTTCGATCGGCTCTCGCCAATGGAGCACGAAATCGCAGGGCGATTGCACGACCATCTGCGCGGGGCCGGGTTGCAGGTGTTGAATAACCCGCACGATTTTCGCCCGCGCGACAGCCTTCTGAAGGCGCTGCATGCAGAAGGTCTGAATGGGTTTACCTGTTACCTGCCCGCAGCGGGCGAGTGGCCTCGACGGTATCCGGTTTTCCTGCGTACGATCGCGGCGCATCGCGGGGTTTTATCCGACCTGCTTCATGATCGTGCCGCCGCAGACGCAGCCCTGATGCGCGCACTCAACAGCGGCGGTCTGATGCGCGATCTGGTTTTCGTCGAGTATGCGGCCGAGCCGCAGCCCGAAACAGGCAGTTTCCAGAAGCACGCGGCGTTTCGCGTCGGGCCGCACATTATCCGCGCCAACACCGTGAATGACCTCGGTTGGATGGCCAAGACCGGCTCGGAAGGCATCGCGTCGGCAGCGCAGTATCTGGCCGAGCGGTCGGAGATGGAGGCCTATCCGCACCATGACTATGTGATGCGGGTATTCGAACTCGCCGGATTGCAATTCGGGCGGCTCGATTTCGGCATCGTGGCAGGCCGCCCGCAGACCTACGAGATCAACACCAATCCGACCATGACGCTGACGACGACACATCCGAACGCCACCCGCAGCGAGACGATGGGGCTCGTCAAATCGCGCCTCGTATCAGCTCTGGCAGAAGTGGCGAAACCAGTTTCCTGGCGACCACTACCGGCGCCGAATTACTTCCGAAAGCGATTCGTTGTTGGATATCGCCCTTGGCGGTTCTAACGGTCAGTAGGCGGCCTTCGGAAGTTTGGCGTTGATCCACTTGCGGACCCGCTCTGCATCAGCGAGCCGGGTGTAGCGGCCGCTGGAATCCAGGAAAACCATGATCAGCTTGCGGCCAGCCATGCTGGCCTGCATCACCAAGCAGCGGCCTGCTTCGGAGATATAGCCCGTCTTTTGCAATCCGATGTCCCACCTTGGGTTGCTGACCAACCCGTTGGTGTTGTGGAACTGCAGCTGCCGGTGACCCACATCGACCTGGTACTCGGGTGAGGTCGACAATTCGCGGATCAGAGGCTGCGTATGCGCGAGCCTGACCAGCGTGGCCAGATCGTGCGCGCTAGACTGGTTCAAACTCGATAAGCCGGTGGGCTCGACGTACCGGGTGTCGAACATGCCCAGCAAGTGCGCCTTCGCGTTCATTGCCGAGACGAACGCTGACAAGCCACCTGGGTAGTTGCGACCAAGTGCATGTGCGGCTCGATTTTCCGAAGACATCAGAGCCAAGTGCAGCATTTCCTCGCGCGTCAGCTGCGTGCCGACATTCAGCCGCGAGCGGCTGCCCTTCTCGGTATCGACATCGTCCTGGGTGACCGTCAGTACCTCATCAAGCGGCAGGTCAGCATCCGTGACGACGACGGCCGTCATCAGCTTGGTGATCGAAGCGATGGGTAAAACCGCCTGCGAATTCTTGCTGAACAAGACTTCGTTGGTGTCTTGGTCCACCACCAAGGCCACGCTCGATTTCAAATCCAGTTTGTCGGGGGTCGACCGCAGGCCAGTCTGTGCGGCCATCGACGGCTGGGCAGGCGAGGCCTTCATGGCCACACGGCGCAAAGCAGCCCGGGATGGCTTACCGGCCAGCCGGGCCGAAACCCTGTTCACCTTGGCCGTGCTACGCGCCTTGGCCCGAACCTGTGGTTTTTTTGCTTTGGCCGGAGTTTCAGCCGCCGGGGCAGCGTCCGCATCAACTTCAGCACGAACAGGCTGCGTTGTGACGGCCATCAGAGTGATAGAAGCGAGTACTGTGAGCCAATAGCGGGATATTTTTGTCACAAGCGCCTCGATTCCGACCATGGTCCAAAGTGTAGGTCACCCCAAAAAAACGCGCAATATCAAAAAGTTACGCTATTTTCCTAAAGTGCCATGTGCAACTTCGCCCCCCCGGTTCGCTGTCAGCCCTGGGCAGCCACTCTTTCTGTCGTGCTGTGCAACTTGTTCAACGCCGACAAATAGGCCTTCGCTGACGCGACCACGATGTCCGGATCGGCTCCGACCCCGTTGACCACACGGCCTGCCAATTGCAAGCGAACCGTCACCTCGCCTTGTGATTCTGTGCTGCCCGAGGTGATCGCATTGACGGAATAGAGCAGTAATTCAGCGCCGGTTCCGAGCTTGGATTCGATCGCCTTGAGGCTCGCGTCGACAGGACCATTGCCATCACTCTCGGCATGCAGTTCTGTGGCTCCGGCGGCAAATGCAACGCGCGCATGCGGCAACTCCCCGGTTTCCGAATGCTGCGACAGCGAGAGCAGGCGGTAATACTCCTGCTCGGTGGTCACCGATTCATCCATCACCAGCGCAGTGATGTCCTCGTCGAAGATCTCGCTCTTGCGGTCGGCCAGTTCCTTGAATTTGGTGAAGGCCGCATTGACCTCGGTTTCCGATGCCAGCTCAATGCCAAGATCGTGCAGGCGCTGCTTGAATGCATTGCGCCCGGACAATTTGCCCAGCACGATCTTGTTGGCCGCCCAGCCCACGTCCTCAGCGCGCATGATTTCGTAGGTGTCGCGGGCCTTCAGCACGCCGTCCTGGTGAATGCCAGATGCATGCGCAAACGCATTCGCGCCGACCACTGCTTTGTTTGGCTGCACCACGAAACCGGTGGTTTGCGCCACCAGCCTCGAAGCCGGCACGATCTGCGAGGCATCGATGCCCACCTCGAGCCCAAAATGGTCTCGACGGGTCCGTACCGCCATCACGACCTCCTCCAGTGCGCAGTTGCCCGCGCGCTCTCCCAGGCCATTGATCGTGCACTCGATCTGCCGCGCACCGCCGATCTTCACGCCGGCCAGCGAATTGGCCACCGCCATGCCGAGGTCGTTGTGGCAATGCACCGACCAGATCGCCTTGTCAGCGTTCGGAATCCGGGTGCGCAAGTCAAGGATGAAATTGCCGTAGAGCTCAGGGATCGCATAGCCGACCGTGTCGGGGATGTTGATCGTGGTGGCGCCTTCAGCAATCACGGCTTCGAGCACGCGGCACAGGAAGTCCGGGTCGGAGCGGTAGCCGTCTTCTGGCGAAAACTCGACATCGCCCGTCAGGTTTCGAGCGAAGCGGACGGCAAGCTTGGCCTGCTCGAAGACCTGATCAGGCGTCATGCGCAGCTTCTTCTCCATGTGCAAGGCGCTGGTCGCGAGGAACAGGTGAATGCGCGTGGAAGCGCCACCCTTGAGCGCTTCGGCAGCGCGCGCGATGTCCTTGTCGTTAGCACGGGCGAGCGAGCACACCGTGCTGTCCTTGATCGCCTGGGCGATGGCCTTGACCGCTTCGAAATCACCGTTTGACGATGCAGCAAAACCAGCTTCGATCACATCGACCTTGAGGCGCTCCAGTTGCCGTGCTATGCGCAGCTTTTCATCACGGGTCATCGAAGCGCCAGGAGATTGCTCGCCATCACGCAAGGTGGTGTCGAAAATGATGAGTTTGTCGGCCATGGTGTTGATCCTCAGGTGACGTGAACAAAAGTAGCTGCGCGAAACAAAACGGCCCGCTGCGTGTGCAAGCGGGCCGGCGAGACGAAAACGATGAGACGTGAACGGTCAGCGAGCCCTGATGGTCCCCAGCAGTAGCGTCAGCAGAGCGTTTTCAAACGAATTCATCCCTGAAATGTAGCACGCGGCTTTCAACGGTGCAGGCCCTGTTCTTCTGGCTCGTCGGTCGAGGTCGCAATCACGCTGACGGGTCGCCCCTTCATCCGGCGCCAGACGTACACACCGTAGCCCGAGCTTGCATACAGACAGAAAACAGCGAATAACACGATTGGCGGATGCAGGTTGATCAGCGCTATAGCGAGCGCCAACGCAACGATCACCACGAACGGCACGGTGCGCTTCAGGCTGAATTCCTTGAAGCTGTAGAACGGCAGGTTGGTGACCATGGTCAGACCGGCGATAAGCGTCAACGCCATCGCCAAGCCGGCCAGCCAACCATGCATGTCGGACTGCTGGTAGCCGGCGTCATCCATCAGCCAGATAAATCCCATGACCACGGCCGCTGCCGCCGGACTGGGCAGGCCTTGAAAGTAGCGCTTGTCGACAACAGTGAGATTGGTGTTGAAACGGGCCAGCCGAAGCGCCGCACATGAGCAGTAGACAAATGCGGCGACCCAGCCCGCCTTGCCCATTCCTTTCAACGCCCATTCATAAACGATCAAGGCGGGCGCGGCGCCGAAGGACACCATGTCCGACAGGCTGTCCATCTGCTCGCCGAAAGTGCTTTGCGTGTTGGTCATCCGTGCAATGCGGCCGTCCAGGCTGTCCAGAACCATTGCGCAGAAAACCCCCACAGCTGCCTGCTCGAAGCGGCCATTCATCGCCATCACGATGGCATAGAAACCGCCGAACAGGGCCGCCAGCGTGAACAGATTGGGCAGCACGTAAACACCCTTGCGACGCGGGCGCGGCGGGGTGTCATCGATCTCCGGATCGGGATATGGGTCGTCTGTACCGCTCGTCTTCATTCGATGCAGGATACCGCAGGGGAACATGAAAAAGCCGCGAGGTGATCCTCGCGGCTCGTGACGTTCAGTCGGTCACACGGACCATGTGCCACTCAGTTCCTCGACTGATCTACCAGCCGGTTCTTCTTGATCCACGGCATCATGGCGCGCAACTGCTCGCCGACGACCTCGATCTGATGCTCGGCCATCAAGCGGCGACGCGACAACAGGGTCGGCGCACCAGCGCGGTTCTCGATGATGAAGCTCTTCGCGTACTCACCGGTCTGGATGTCGGTCAGGATCTGCTTCATGGCCTTCTTCGACTCAGCGGTGACGACACGCGGACCCGACACGTACTCGCCGTACTCGGCGTTGTTCGAGATCGAATAGTTCATGTTCGCGATGCCGCCTTCATAGATCAGGTCGACGATCAGCTTCAGCTCATGCAGGCATTCGAAGTAGGCCATCTCTGGCGCGTAACCGGCCTCGGTCAGCGTTTCGAAGCCAGCCTTGATCAATTCGACCGCACCACCGCACAGCACGGCTTGCTCACCGAACAAGTCGGTCTCGGTTTCTTCGCGGAAGTTGGTCTCGATCACACCCGCCTTGCCGCCGCCGTTGGCTGCTGCATAGCTCAGTGCCAGATCGCGCGCCTTGCCGCTCTTGTCAGCGTGCACGGCGATCAGGTGCGGCACGCCGCCTCCTTGGGTGTAGGTCGCGCGCACGGTGTGGCCCGGCGCCTTCGGTGCGACCATCCACACATCGAGATCGGCACGCGGAATCACCTGACCATAGTGCACATTGAAGCCGTGCGCGAAGGCCAGCGAAGCGCCTTGCTTGAGGTTCGGCTCGATGTCGTTCTTGTAGACCTCAGCGATCTGCTCGTCAGGCAGCAACACCATCACGATATCGGCCGACTTCACCGCCTCGGACACCTCGGCGACCTTGAGCCCAGCCTTCTCGACCTTGGTCCATGACGGGCCGCCCTTTCGCACGCCGACGGTGACCTTGACGCCGCTGTCGTTCAGGTTCTGCGCGTGCGCATGGCCTTGTGAACCGTAGCCGATGATGGTGACGTTCTTGCCCTTGACGAGGCTGAGGTCAGCGTCTTTGTCGTAGTAAACCTTCATGGTGATCTCCTGGTATCAGATGCTTGGTGGTCGGAAAAAAATGCGGGGCTCAAACGCGCAGGATGCGCTCTCCGCGCCCGATCCCGCTGGTACCGGTGCGCACGGTCTCGAGAATCGCGGCTCGGTCGATGGCCTCGATGAATGCATCGAGCTTGGACGAATCGCCCGTCAGCTCGATGGTGTAGCTTTTCTCAGTCACGTCGATGATGCGGCCACGGAAAATGTCGGCCATGCGCATCATTTCGTCGCGTTCCTTGCCGACCGCGCGCACCTTGATCAGCATGAGTTCGCGTTCGGTGTAGGCGCCTTCGGTCAGATCAACGACCTTGACCACTTCGATCAGTCGATTCAAGTGCTTGGTGATCTGCTCGATCACGTCGCTGGAGCCGGTGGTGACGATGGTCATGCGCGACAGCGATGGGTCCTCCGTGGGCGCAACCGTCAGGCTTTCAATGTTGTAGGCGCGAGCCGAAAACAGCCCGACAACGCGCGACAGCGCGCCGGCTTCGTTCTCCAGCAGCAAGGCGATGATGTGTTTCATGTGCAGTGTCGGCCCACTATCGGGTAGACGGCGGCGGTAACCGCCGACTCCCTGGGTGCGGCCTGAAAATGTGAGTGGGTCCGGATTCGATACGGGTGGTTGATGGTCTCCGTGTGAAGGCAGCCGTTCGGCGGTGTGTCGACCCACGCGGTAACGCGGGCGTGGCACTGCCGTTCATCACCTCACAGGTCTTCGGAGCCCAGCAACATCTCGCTGATGCCCTTGCCAGCCTTGACCATCGGCCAGACGTTTTCTTCCTGGTCGGTACGGATGTCGAGGAACACTGTCCGATCCTTCAATCGGATGGCTTCGCGCAATGCGCCTTCCACATCGGAGGGGTTCTCGACCTTCAGACCCACATGGCCATACGCCTCGGCCAACTTGACGAAGTCAGGCAATGCATCCATGTAGCTGTGCGAATAGCGGCCACCGTAGTCGAGTTGCTGCCACTGCCGCACCATGCCGAGGTAGCGGTTGTTCAGCGAGATCACCTTGACCGGAGTGTTGTACTGCTTGCAGGTCGACAGCTCCTGGATGCACATCTGGATCGAGCCCTCACCGGTGACGCAGAAAACATCTGCATCCGGCTTGGCGAGCTTGATCCCCATCGCATACGGCAGGCCGACACCCATCGTGCCGAGGCCACCTGAATTTATCCAGCGTCGCGGCTCGTCGAAGCGGTAGTACTGCGCGGCCCACATCTGGTGCTGTCCGACGTCCGACGTGATGTACGCGTCGGTGTCCTTGGTCAGCTTCCACAGTTTTTCAATCACGCACTGCGGCTTGATGACGACATCGCTGTGGGTGTACTTCAGGCATTCCTGCTTGCGCCAATCCGCAATCTGCGACCACCACGCCCCAAGTGCATTGGCGTCAGGTCGGGCCTGGGCTTCCTTGATCTGCGCGATCAGCTCTTGCAGCACTTCCTTCACGTCGCCGACGATCGGAATGTCGACTTTCACCCGCTTCGAGATCGACGACGGATCAATGTCGACATGGATGATCTTGCGCTGGACCGAGGCAAAGTGCGTTGGATTGCCGATCACACGGTCATCGAAGCGGGCACCAACGGCCAGCAGGACGTCGCAGTTCTGCATCGTCATGTTGGCTTCGTACGTGCCGTGCATGCCGAGCATGCCCAGGAATTTCGGATCGCTGGCCGGATAGGCGCCCAAGCCCATCAGCGTGTTGGTACAGGGGAAACCCAGAAGGTTCACGAGTTCCCGCAACTCCGCAGAGGCGTTGCCGAGTATCACGCCGCCGCCGCTGTAGATGTATGGACGCTTGGACGCGAGCAACAATTGCACCGCCTTGCGAATCTGCCCGGCGTGCCCCTTGCGCACAGGGCTGTACGAACGCATTTCGAGCGTCGCAGGGTAGGAGAACGGCGCCGTGTTAACCGACACGTCCTTAGGGATATCGACCACGACCGGACCGGGGCGACCGGTGCGAGCGATGTGAAAGGCCTTTTTCAACGTCAGCGCCAGATCCCGCACGTCCTTCACCAGGAAGTTGTGCTTGACGATGGGACGGGTAATGCCCACCGTATCGCATTCCTGGAAGGCATCGAGGCCGATTGCCTGCGTCGGAACCTGTCCGGTGATGATCACCATCGGGATGCTGTCCATGTAGGCCGTGGCAATGCCGGTGATCGCATTCGTCACACCCGGGCCAGAGGTGACCAACGCGACGCCTACCTCACCCGAGGCCCGGGCATAACCGTCCGCCGCATGGATGGCCGCTTGCTCGTGCCGTACAAGCACGTGCTCGATGGTGTCCTGCTTGTACAGTGCGTCGTAAATGTAGAGAACAGCTCCGCCTGGGTAGCCCCACAAGAACTGAACGTTCTCGGCTTGCAAGCAGCGAACCAGGATTTCGGCCCCGTTGGGTTCGGGGGCGGGAGAGGGGACCGCAGGGATGCTCCCCACAGCGGGCGCCGATACGGCGCGCTTGACTTCAGCGTCTGACATGTCCATTTCGAACCTCTGTGAATTTCTCTAACGAAAAACCATCGGTGCGCCTTTCCTCACTCTTGTGAAGCGGGTGTGGCGCCTGCTGAATCACCTTCAAGAGTCTCTCAGTTCGAGAGCCTCAGGGCGATCGCTCTGTTGTGCAACCCAACATTATGGCACCCTCACCCACCGAGCGCGCCGGCAGCAACATGCCAAGGTGGTGCGATGAGATACTCCGCACCCACTTCCAAGCCCCGTGAAGAGGCGCCCTCGTCTTGGCTTCCGAACAAGAACTGTCTGCTTTTCTCAAGAGCGTCGAGAAACGTGCCTTCAAGCGGGCGGTCTTTGCCGTGCGTGATGAGGATGCTGCCCTTGATGTGGTGCAGGACGCCATGATCAAGCTGGCCGAGAACTATGCCGACCGGCCAGCAGCGGAATTGCCTCCGCTCTTCCAGCGGATCCTGTCGAACGCGACGATGGACTGGTTCCGGCGTCAAAAGGTGCGAGGTGCACTTTTTCGCAATTTTTCTGACTTCGAGCCTGCCGGCGGCGACGAGGATTTCGATATTCTGGAGGTGCTGGAAGCGTTCGCTGGCGAGGCGTCTGCCGAAAGTGCCTCGGATGTGGTTTCGCGCAGCCAGGTTTTTGCTTTGATCGAGAGTCAAATCGCGGATCTGCCCGCTCGTCAACGAGAAGCATTTCTGCTGCGTTACTGGGAAGAGCTTGATGTCTCGGAAACAGCCTTGGCGATGGGTTGCTCAGAGGGAAGCGTCAAGACGCACTGTTCTCGTGCAGTGCACGCGCTGGCAAAGGCTCTGAAGGCGAAAGGAATTACCCTGTGAATGCCACCGAACACTCTGCCGACCATCGGGTGACCACACTGGAAGCCCGCTTCGGGATGCAGGTATCCGCGCGCCTGAGCGAAGGAACGCGGCATTTGCCGCATGACGTCACCGAGCGCCTGCGTCACGCCCGACAGGTAGCGCTGTCTCACCGTCAAACCGCGTCGTCGGTGCAGGTCCATGCGGCAGCAAGCGGTCTCTCGTCGGCGGCCACGCTGTCGTTCGGCGGTGTTGGCAAGGGCAGATCCTGGTGGACGTCCCTGACAGCGCTGGTTCCGCTGGCGGCGCTGTTGCTGGGGCTCGGCCTGATTGAGCATTTCCATGTGCAAGACCAGATTGCAGCGGCGGCCGAGGTCGATGCGGCCTTGTTGTCGGACGACCTGCCGCCAGCGGCCTACAGCGACCCTGGATTTGTCGAGTTTCTGAAGATGTCACGCGAGTGACCGATGCCAGCATGCCGCGCACCGTCGAACCACTGAGCAAACGCCTGCTCATCGATTGGCTACGTGCGCTTGCGTCGGTGTCCGTGCTGGCCGCCAGTTGCCTGTTTGGACCGGCGCTGGCAGCGGACACCGCCGCGCAGGGCCAGGCGCTTCGGAACGGATCAAAGCCGTTTGTGAATGCGGAGAGCTCACCGACCTGGAACAGCCTGCCGCCCAGCCAGCGCAAGGCTCTGCAACCGCTTGAGCGCGAGTGGCGAACCATCGGCGCCGATCACAAGCAGAAATGGATTGAAGTCGTGTCCCAGTTCCCGGTGAAATCGGCCGACGAGCGTCAACGCATCCAGGCTCGTATGACCGAATGGGCCTCGCTGACACCTGAGCAACGGGGCGCCGCCCGCATGCAGTTCAAGCAGGCGCAGCAGCTTGCCCCGTCCAACCGGCAGGCTCGCTGGGAGGCGTATCAGGCGCTGCCAGCGGCCGAAAAGAAAGAGTTGGCAGCGCGCGCCGCGCC
>CANHOE010000039.1 GCA_947462175.1 Burkholderiales bacterium
ATGAATGAAGCGCGGGAAAGCGGCCGCGCCGGATTCCGGTTTCATCAGGCGCGCGCCGAAGGCAACTCGAAACTGCGCACCCGCATGAAGCTCGACCACGCGATGCGCCAAGCGCTCGCCTCAGGTCGATTCAGGCTGAACTACCAGCCGCAGGTTGATTTGAAGAGTGGCGAGATCGTCGGCGCCGAGGCCTTGATCCGCTGGCGCGACCCCGAACTCGGCGACGTGCCGCCGGTCGAATTCATTCCGGTGGCCGAGCGCAGCGGCTTCATCGTGTCCATCGGCAGCTGGGTGCTGCGCCAGGCGGTGCAGCAGGCTGCACTGTGGCGCGAGCAGGGTCGGCACTTGCTGATGTCCATCAACGTGTCCGCGCTGCAGTTCCAGCAGGTTGACTTCGTCGACAGCGTGGCCCGGGCGCTGGCTGAAGTGGGTCTGGAGCCGCAGTGGCTGGAACTGGAGCTGACCGAGTCGATCCTGATCCAGGACGCTCAGGAAGCGCTGCATCGCCTGCAGGCACTGGCCGAACTGGGCGTGAAGCTGGCAATCGACGACTTTGGCACGGGCTACTCCAGCCTGGCCTATCTCAAGCGCTTCCCGATCAGTCGGCTGAAGATCGATCGCAGCTTCATCCAGGGATTGCCGGGTGATGAAAGCGATGCGGGCATCGTCGAGGCCATCGCCAACATGGCCCGGGCGCTGCGACTGGAGCTGATCGCCGAAGGTGTGGAGACCGAAGCCCAACGGCTGTTCATGCTGCAAGTCGGCTGCGAGCAATACCAGGGTTTCCTGACCTCGCCAGCTGTCGACGTGGTGTCGTTCGAAGCGATGCTCGACCAGCGCCGGGCCGTTGCCGCACAGTTGCAGGCCCCGGACGCGACTCCGTCGGCCTGACCCCCGCACAATGTCCCGTTCACCGCTGCTTTCAGCGGTACCGAGGGCACGATGATTTACAAATTCAAATCGAAGGCGGCGGGCGACGTCATCATGCTCGGACCGCACGGCGATCAGATCCTGCGCATCGTTGGCAAGGAGCCTTCTGCCCAAGGCATTTTCGAGGTGGCCGACATGCCGGCCGCGATCGCTGCCGTCGAGCAGGCGGTGGCCGCGGACGAGGCGACCGGGCTACAAGGCGAAGCCAATTCAGCTGGCAGCATTTCCACATCAGCCGATCGCATCGGATTGCGGCAGCGCGCCTGGCCGCTCCTCGAGATGCTCAAGCGCTGCCACGCTGAAGGTGCGGTCATCGTCTGGGGCGTCTGAAGCGATGCAGTCGGTGACCCGCATCGTCGCGATCCGTCACGGGGAAACCGCCTGGAACGTCGACACACGCCTCCAGGGGCATCTGGACATCCCGCTCAATGCCACCGGCCGCTGGCAGGCGCAGCGCACCGCAGGCGCGCTGATCGAGGAAGGCATCTCCGCGATCTACTCCAGCGATCTGTTGCGCGCGCTGCAGACGGCCGAGGCTTTGGGCGATGCGCTGTCGCTTCCCGTCGCTACCGACACCCGGTTGCGCGAGCGTGCCTTCGGCGTCTTTGAAGCACACACCTTTGCCGAGATCCAGGCACGCTGGCCGGCCGAGGCGAGCCGCTGGATGCAGCGCGAGCCAGACTTTTCGCCCGAAGGCGGCGAGTCACTGCGCGAGGTCTACGTCCGTTGTATCGAGGCAGTGGGGGCACTGGCCGATGCCCATGCCGGACAGACCATCGCGCTGGTCGCTCACGGCGGTGTGATGGACTGCCTGTACCGCGCGGCCACCCAGCTCGACCTCCAGGCCAAGCGCTCCTGGCCGCTGGGCAATGCGAGCATCAACCGGTTGCTGCACACCGGCGTGGGCCTCACTCTGATCGGCTGGAGCGACACGCGGCACCTTGAGGTGCCGGCGCTGGACGAATCAGCGGATTCAGCCGACTTGTCGCCGCACTGATCGGGCCCTCGAGGCCTACTCGCCGAACAGGTCGGATGCGGCGCTGTTTCTGGGCGGGGTCACGCCCAGGTGCTTGAACGCGGCCAGCGTAGCGATGCGGCCCCGCGGGGTGCGCTGCAGGTAGCCCTGCTGGATCAGGTAGGGCTCGATCACATCCTCGATCGTGTCGCGTTCCTCGCCGATGGCCGCGGCCACGTTGTCGAGGCCGACCGGGCCGCCGTCGAAGCGGTGGATCACGGCTTCGAGCAGCTTGCGGTCCATCACGTCGAGGCCATGCGGGTCGACGTCGAGCATCTTGAGCGCCAGGTCGGCCAGCGCCTTGGTGATGCGACCATCGCCCTTCACGTCGGCGTAGTCGCGCACGCGGCGCAACAGGCGGTTGGCAATGCGTGGCGTGCCGCGTGAACGGCGAGCAATCTCGAAAGCGCCCTCGGCATCGGTGGGCACGTTCAGCAGGCCGGCCGAGCGGTTGACGATCCGCGCCAGTTCTTCCGGTGTGTAGAACTCCAGCCGCGCCACGATGCCGAAGCGGTCGCGCAGCGGGTTGGTGAGCATGCCCGCACGGGTGGTCGCGCCGACCAGCGTGAAGGGCTGCAGATCGAGCTTGATCGAGCGCGCGGCGGGGCCCTCGCCGATCATGATGTCGATCTGATAGTCCTCCAGCGCGGGGTAGAGGATTTCCTCGACGACCGGGCTGAGCCGGTGGATCTCGTCGATGAAGAGCACGTCGTTGCGCTCGAGGTTGGTCAGGATGGCTGCCAGGTCCTTCGGCTTCTCCAGCACCGGGCCCGAGGTCTGGCGCAGGTTCACCCCGAGCTCGTTGGCGATGATGTGCGAGAGCGTGGTCTTGCCCAGACCAGGTGGACCGAACAGCAGCACGTGGTCCATCGCCTCGCTGCGCATCTTCGCGGCGCCGATGAAGATCGACAGCTGCTCACGCGCTTTCGCCTGACCGACGTACTCGGCCAGTCCCTTGGGCCGCAGCGCGCGCTCTATCGCGTCTTCATTCGGCGATGCACTGGCCGCGCTGACCACGCGACGCGGTTCGAAATCGTCCGTCTGGATGCTCATGCCGCATTATCGACATGGCATCGCCCCGGGACCGTCAGGGCGTCGCCTACACTCACGCCGTGAATTTTTTCAGGCACCGTCTCCGCTGGCTGCTGCGCATCGCGTTGATCGCGACGCTCGGCTTCGCACTGGTGCCGACGGTGTCGCGCCTGATGATCCCGTCCACCGGCAACGGGCCGTGGTCGGAGATCTGCTCGACCGCCGGTGCGCGCTGGCTGACGCAGGCCTCGACCCCCTCCGGCGCGTCCGAATCTGCCCCTTCCGCACCCGGAGACGCTCGCTCGGCGCACATGGAGCACTGCCCTCTGTGCTCGAACGTCACGCCGGCGCTGGGCATGCCACCGTCGGCGCCTGCTGTGGCGACGCTCGCCGAAGGTGCCGATCACCTGCCTGCGCTTTTCAGCCAGGCGCCACGCCCCCTTTACGCCTGGGCGCCGATCCAGGCGCGCGCACCTCCCGTCCTCTGAACGCTGTGATCGACCGCGTGCGGTAGCCGAGTCATCGGCACGGCACGTGGCTGCTGGCTGCTCGACCTGTGCGTCGACCGGCCGTGTATCGACACCCCGTTTCAGGAGGTCGCCTTGCGACACACCTCTCATTTGTTCCTGCTCGTCTGTGCTGGCGTCGGCTCTGCCGTGGCCGCCGACGAGCCCCGAGCGGACACCCACACCGACGCCAACCAGGCGCGCACGCTTGAGCGTGTCGTTGTCACTGGCTCCCGCCCCTCGACCCTGCCGCTGGAGATTCCCACCACCACTGAAGGTATCACCGGCGCGCAGATCGAGCGCAGCATCAACGCCACCGATGCGTCCGATGCGCTGAAGTACTTCCCCAGCCTCGTCGTGCGCAAGCGCAGCATCGGTGACTACGACCACGCGGTGCTGGCGTCGCGGGCCTCAGGCACCGGTAACAGCGCCCGCTCGCTCGTGTTTGCCGACGGCATCCTGCTGTCGAACCTGCTGGGCAATGGCGCGGAGTTCACGCCGCGCTGGGGGCTGGTGTCGCCCGACGAGATCGAGCGTGTCGACGTGCTCTACGGCCCGTTCTCGGCTGCGTACTCCGGCAACTCGGCCGGTGCGATCGTTGACTATGTGACGCGCATGCCGACGCGCTTCGAGGCGCACATCAAGGTGCAGGCGCACACCCAGAAGTACCGGCTTTATCAGACCGATGAGCGCTTTTCCGGGCACCAGGAGAGCGCCTCGATCGGCAGCCGTGCTGGAGCGTTCTCATGGTGGATTCATCTGAACCGGCAGGACAGCGACGGACAGCCGTTGGTCATCGCACGTGTCAATCGATCCACCACGCCCAGCGCCGTCGGCACGCCTGTCAGCGGTGCCGTGGCGGACCACAGCCACCTGGGTGTACCGGTGTACAACATCGGGACCAGCGCGCAGACCGACTCGGTCCAGGACAGCGGCAAGCTCAAGCTGGCTTATGACCTGACCTCGACACTGCGCGCCAGCTACACGCTGGGTTTCTGGCGCAACGACGCCAAGCGGTCGGCTGACAGCTTCCTGAAGGATGGCCCAGGCAATCCGGTTTACGGCGGCCAGGTCAACATCGGTAGCAGCGTCTACACCCTGCCCGCGCTGACGCCCAGCCGGGCGGAGCTGCAACACCTCGCCCACGGCGTGACCATCAAGAGCCGTACCCTCGGCGTCTGGGACTGGGAGGCGGCCGCCAGCGTTTACGACTACCACCGGGACCGTGTCAGCACTCCGAATGCCAGTGTGCTGCTGCCCGGTGCCTTGTCGGGAGGTGCCGGACGCGTGGTCGATCTGGGCGGTACCGGTTGGAACACCTTGGCGTTGAAGGGCATCTGGCGCCCTGCGGGCGTGGAGGGCCAGCACATCGTCGAGTTTGGCGTGCAGCGCGATGCCTTCAAGTTGCGTCGCCGCGAGTCAAACACCGGGGACTGGGTCGGCGGCAAGGCAGGCAGCCTGGCGGCGGCCTTCAGTGGCGAGACCAGCCTGACCAGCCTCTGGATTCAGGATGCGTGGCGCTTCGCGCCGCAGTGGCGCACCGTACTGGGCGGCCGGTATGAAGAGTGGCGCGCTCACGATGGGCGACGACGGATCGGCGAGGCAGCGACAAGCTATGCAAGTCGCGAGGCCTCCACGTTCTCACCGAAGGCCGCGATCCTGTTCGATGCCAGTGAAGACTGGACGCTGAAGGCCTCGATCGGCCGCGCGGTGCGTAATCCGACGGTCAACGAGCTGTTTCAGGGCGGCATCAACACCACCACGCAACTGCCCACGCTGAACAACCCGAACCTGCGCCCTGAAAAATCAGTGACCACCGAACTGACCGCGGAGCGGACGCTACCCCATGGCTTGCTGCGCACGACTGTCTTCCTGGAACGCAGCCACGACGCCCTGTACTCGCAGACCACCGTGGGCGGCACGCAGGTGAGCAACGTCGGTCGCATCGACACCAAGGGTGTCGAGATGGCTCTGCAGCTGGACCGGCTGTTCGTGCCCGGGCTGGATCTGAGCAGCAGCGTGACCTACGCCGATTCGGAGATCCGCAAGAACAAGGGCTATCCCGACACCATCGGCAAGCGCCAGCCGCGCGTGCCGGCCTGGCGGGCGACGCTGCTGGCGAGCTACCGCTTCGACGACCACTGGAGCGGCGCTTACGGTGCGCGCTTCAGCGGCAAGCAGTTCGGACAGCTGAACAACAGCGACGTCAACGGATATTCGTACCAGGGCTTCTCGCGCTACTTCGTCACCGATGTTCGGGTCAAGTACCGCATCGATCGGCAATGGCAGGCCAGCCTCGGTATCGACAACCTGAACAATGACAAGTACTGGGCCTTCCATCCGTACCCGCAACGCACGGTGCATGCGGAACTGCGCTTCGATTACTGACCCATTAACCCCCCACCATGGAACTCATCATGAACAGTCAACACATCAAGAAAGCGATCGCAGGCGCCACCCTTGCGCTGGCGGCGCTCAGCGCCGTGGCCCACAGTTACAAGCTGGGCGAGATCGATATCGGACATCCTTATGCCCGACCCACCCGTGAGGGCCAGACGGTGGGCGCTGGGTATCTGAAACTTGCCAACAAGGGGCCCGTTGACCGACTGGTCGCGGCCTCCTCGGCGGCGGCCGGGACCGTGGAAATCCACAGCATGTCGATGGAAGGCGACGTGATGAAGATGCGTCAGGTTGACGCCGTCGAGATCGCCACCGGTCAGACCGTTGAGCTGAAGCCCGGTGGGTACCACTTGATGCTGATGGGCCTCAAAACGCCGCTGAAGGTCGGTGACCAGATTCCGCTGACCTTGAAGTTCGAGAAGGCCGGCGAGGTGGTGGTGACGATCAAGGTGGAGGAGCCGAAGCCGCAACCGGACGCGGCCGCCGTGCACTCGCACTGAAGGCGACGCGCTGGCCTGGGCCGGTGTCAGGCCAGCGACTTCAAGGCGAGCTTGATGCCGTCGCTGACGCTGGCATCGGGCGGCAGGCTCTTCAGTGCTGCGGCGGCTTCGCGGTCGCTGTAGCCCAGTGCGATCAAGGCCTGCAGGATGTCGGCCTGCGCATCGCTTGCCACCGTGGCGGGGGCGCTGATGGCATCGGCGAGCTTGCCCTTGAGTTCAAGCAGCAGCCGCTCGGCGGTTTTCTTGCCGATGCCCGGTACCTTGATCAGCCTGCCGGTTTCCTGCTTTGCGACAGCCTGTGCCAGCTCGCTGACGCTCAGTCCGGACAGCAGTGACAGCGCCATCCGCGGCCCGACGCCAGTGATCTTGATCAGCAGCCGGAAGGTCTGTCGTTCATCGTGGGTAAGGAAGCCGAACAGGATCTGTGCATCTTCGCGAACGATGAAGTGCGTCAGCAAGGTCACGCGCTCGCCGAGTGCCGGAAGGTTGTAGAAGCTGCTCATCGGGACATCGACTTCGTAGCCGACACCGTTCACATCGATGAGCACTTGCGGTGGCGATTTGTCCGCGAGGAGGCCGGTGAGTCGTCCGATCATCGGGCGATTATCCGGGCGCGAACAGATGGCCGCGTGGGCCGGGCCACTCAGCTGTCGAACAGACCCAGCCGCTGGGCTTCCAATGCCGCTTCTGCCCGGGAGCTGACGTTGAGCTTGCGGTAGATCTGCTTGACGTAGTCGGCGATGGTGTGGCGCGACAGGCTCAGCTGGCCACCGATCTCGGGCAGTGTGTAGCCCTTGGCCACGCGCAGCAGCACCTCGTTCTCGCGATCGGTCAGCAGCACATGCGGCATCGAATACGCGCGCTGCTGCGTCTTCACCTTGGCCTGCGCAGCAAAGTGCGCGATGACGCGCCGGGCGATCGATGGTGACAACGGCGGCTCGCCACCACGCATGCGCTTGAGTTGCTCGGCGATCAGTTCGCGCGCCTGCTCCTTCAGCAGGTAGCCGAAGGCGCCGGCCTGCAGCGCTGGGAAAAGGTGATCGTCGTCGTCGTGGATCGTCACCACCACCGACTGACATTCCGGCTGCGAATCGCGCAATGCGCTGACCACGCTGACGCCTGATCCATCGGGCAAGCCGAGGTCGATCAGGGCCAGGTCGAACTTGATGGCAGTGACCAACTCGAGTGCGTCGTGGACGCGTGCTGCTTCCTGGATGTGCGATTGCGGAAACACCTGAAGGATCAGGACTTTGAGCCAAGCGCGGATTTCGGGCAAGTCTTCGAGCAGCAGGATGTTGTTCATGGGGGCTCCGTCCCTCGCGTTATCGGCGATATCAACGCAGACCGGATTGATTTGGATGCCACTCACCCATGAATTACAGCGGAATCGTGAGCCTGATCACGGTGCCATAGCCAGGCCCCGACTCCACCAGGCACTGTCCAGCCAATTGCTTGGCGCGGTGCTTCATGCTCGACATGCCATGGCCTCTGTCCAGCTTGCCGTCGAGTTCCATCGGAATGCCATTGCCGTTGTCCTGCACCAGCAAGCCGAAGTGCGCCCCATCGACCGAGGTTCGCACCTTGCAATGCGAGGCGCCGCTGTGCTTGATGATGTTGCTCACAGCTTCGCGCAGGATGCGAGTGGTCTGCACGAGAACCCGCGCACTGAGCGTCTGCTGAAGATCGTCGGGCGGGTTGCGCCAGTCCACCTCGATGTTGGCCTGACCCAGTCGCGACACCACCTCGGCCCGCCAGTCGGCCAGCGCATCGGCGAGCTGTACCGGCTTGCCGGTCAGACCGCGCACCGACAGCCGCATTTCTTCGAGCGCCTCACGCGCGAGCGTCGAGATGCGTTCGCTCTCACTGGTGTGCACGATGGTGAGCAGCTTGGCGCCCAGATCGTCGTGCAGGTCGGCAGCGATGCGCTTGCGTTCCTTTTCGGTGACCTGCTCGACACGCAACGCCGACATCTGTGCAAAGTTGCTTTCGATCTCCGCTGCGGCTTCTCTCACTCGAATCTCCAGCTGCGCGCGGTTGATCTCGGCGGCCTGCAAGGCCCGCCCGAAGATCTGCAGCAGTCGCGAGCCAATGCCCAGCAACAACATCGGCAGCGCAAAGTTCAACGGTTGCACAGCGTGAATGGGCAGCCAGCCGTACTGCACGGCCAGCTCCAGAAGCACCACCAGACCCATGCCGCCCGCTGTCAGTCCCATCGGCCAGAAATCGACCCGGCGACTCGTCCAGACGAGCCGCAAGTAGTAGACGATGGAAGCGATCAGTTCCACCGACATCAACGCAAACCAGGTGTTCGCCAAAAGGAAGAAATGGTCGGCGGCGGTCACCGCCAGGCTCGCCGGGATCAGCAGGCACTGCAGCAGCAAGCCGCCGGCAACGCGGGGCGAGCGCACGCCGGCATAGCTCAGAAAGAACTGCACTGCCACGCCAACCGCTAGCGCAAACGCGCTGCACACCAGCAACTCGAAGCCCCGTGTTTCGAGCGGCCAGTGCGGCCACCACACCCGCAGTGACAGCAGCGCCCAGGCAATCAGCAAGGCACCAAAGTACTTGAGGTAGCGCTCCTTGCGGTTGATCCAGCTCAACGCCAGCAGAAAGCCGCCCAGTGCAATCAGCGTGACGCTGGCGATCTGCAGCGTGGTGATGCTCCAGAACTCGCGCTGGGCGTACAAGGCGCCCAGCTCCGCCGCAGGACCGATGCGCAACACCGACAAGCCGCCCGCGCGGGCCCGCACCGCAACATGCTTCAAGGCCGAGCCTTGCACCTGGATATCCAGCACGTTGCCCACTGGATTCAACAGCGCCGCCGGCAGGCTCACCAGTTGCGGCCGGTAGCAGTTGCGGGTCAGGGGCTCCTGCATGCGGCCTCCGCTGTAGAGGCGATGCCCGTTCAGGTGCACCTCGAGGTTGGTGCACACGCGCTCGATGTACAGCGCCAGCAGTTCGTCGTCATTGCCCGCTGGCTTGGCGAAGTGAGCCCGGTACCAGACGCTGCCATCGTGATCAGGTCGTGACTGCGACCAGTCGTCGGGCAGGGTGGTCGCAACGGCTGCCACATCGGCTGGAAAGTGGGCGGCGTCGCTCTGCGCGGACTGCGCCAATGCGATCGTGAGCACGGCTGCGTGCGAGGAGCCGACAGCCAGCCACAGCCACAAGGCCAGAGTGGACAGCACAGCTCGGATTCGCATGGCCGGCGATTGTGCAGGAGGCCTGCTGATTCGCTTCCTTGCTTCCGTCGCTTTGGCCGCCTTCCGTCACGAAGCTCACGCCACAATAGGCTTCTTATCCGGAGCTTCAGTCGATCTTGATCCTCAGACACGCGTTTTTCCCGCTCGACAACACCCGGCTGGCCCACCTGTGCGGCCCGCTGGACGCGCATCTGCGCGACATCGAATCGGCGTTCGACGTGACGATCACTCGCCGCAATGAATCGTTCAGCATTGAAGGTGGCAAGGCTCAGGCCGAACGTGCGGTCAGTCTGCTGCAGTCGCTGTACGACCGCGCCCGCCTGCCATTGGCCGCTGATGCGTTTCAGTTGTCGCTGGTGGAGGCCGCGGCCGATGCCGCTGGACGTGCGATCCCGCTGCCCCGACGCGCGGTGCGGGAGCACTCCGACGCGGCCGAGCCCATCACTGCAGCGGCCGCGCCGCCTACCGTGTTGCGTACCCGCCGGGCAGACCTGGCCGGGCGCACCCCAAACCAGCAGGTGTACCTGAGCAACATCCAGTCGCACGACATCACGTTCGGCATCGGACCGGCCGGCACCGGCAAGACCTTCCTGGCGGTGGCCTGCGCGATTGATGCGTTGGAGCGCAGCAGCGTGCAGCGCATCGTGCTGACGCGGCCGGCCGTTGAAGCGGGCGAGCGCCTCGGCTTTCTGCCCGGCGATCTGGCGCAGAAGGTCGACCCGTACCTGCGTCCGCTCTACGACGCGCTCTACGACCTGATGGGCCTCGACAAGGTCACCCGGGCATTCGAGAAGGCCACCATCGAAATCGCGCCGTTGGCTTTCATGCGCGGGCGCACGCTCAACAACGCGTTCGTGATCCTCGACGAGGCGCAGAACACCACGCCCGAGCAGATGAAGATGTTCCTGACGCGCATCGGCTTCGGCAGCAAGTGCGTGATCACCGGAGACGTCAGTCAGATCGATCTGCCGCATGGCCAGATGAGCGGTCTGATCGACGCCGAGCGGGTGCTGCGGCGCGTGCGCGGCATTGCCACGACGCGCTTCACCTCCGCCGATGTGGTCCGCCATCCGTTGGTCGCACGCATCGTCGATGCCTACGAGGCGTCGCGCTCAGACCCGGCTTGAGATGTCCCGCCCTGCGTTGACGCTGTCGTTGCAGTTCTCGCGTGAAGATCTCCCTCGCGCGCACCGTGTGCGGCTGCCGCGTCACCGGGTCGCACGCTGGATTCGTGCGGCGCTCGAGGCCCCGGCCGAGATCACGGTACGTATCGTTGGCACCGATGAGGCGCGCACACTGAACCGCGACTTCCGCGGCAAGGACTACGCGACCAATGTGCTCACCTTCGACTACAGCCGTGCGCCGCTGGTGCATGCTGATCTGGTGCTGTGCGCCGACGTGGTCGAGGCCGAGGCGCTCGCGCAATCGCGCACGCTTGAAGCGCACTATGCGCACCTGCTGATCCACGGCACGCTGCATGCCCAAGGCCACGACCACGAGCGCGACGAAGAGGCCGAGCTCATGGAAGCGCGTGAAAGCGAGTTGATGCAGTCGCTTGGGTTTATCGATCCATATTCGACTTGATCTTCGGCTTGATCGCCGCCGAGGCCCGTGGGTCGTGTGGCCTCAGCGCGACGAGCTCAGGTAGCGCTTGCGCCAGAAGAACACGCTCAGCCCGATACCCACCACCAGCATGCAGAGGAAGATGGTCCAGAAGCCGGTGCGGCTGTGAATCAGCGGCAGTCCCTCGAAATTCATGCCGAAGAAACCGGTCACCAGGTTCAGCGGCATGAAGATGGCGGTCAGCACCGTCAGCGTGCGCATGATGGCGTTGGTTCGGTTGCTCTGTGCCGAGAAATGCATCTGCACCGCCGTCTCTGCCGACGATTCGAGCCGGCGCACATGGCCCAGCACCCGTTCGATGTGTTCCAGCACATCGCGCGAGCGCACGCGCAGCAGTTCGCGCTCGCGTCGCGCGTTGCCGTCGGCCTCGGGGGGCCACTCGTCGAGTGCATCGATCCATTCGGTGATCGCGCTGCGCTGGTCTTCGCAGGTGTCTTCGAGGAGGTGCAGCGAGTTGCGCGAATCGAGCAGCATCTGCCAGTTGTCGAAGCGGCTGCGCGGGTTGAACAGCTCCTGCTGCAGGTAGCTCAGTTGCTTGGTCAGCAGCCGCCGCAGCTCGAGGTAGCTGTCGACCATGTGGTTGACCATGCGCAGCATCAGGTCGGCGGCGCTGGTGGGCAGGCGTGCCGTGCTGCGAGCCTCGGCGCCGCGCACATCACCTGCTGAGGGCAGCGCCTGTTGCTGCAGCCGGTTGGCGAAGAATTCGCGCACCTGGCAGTCGGTCGGGTGCACGGTCAGCAGCACGCGATCAAGCAGGGCAAAACCGACCGGGCTGGTGTCGATCGCGTCCAGCGCTGCGCGGGCGGTGCTCAGCGTGCCCTTGCTGTCGTCGAGGAACATCGGCGCGCTGCCTTCGCCGGCGGCCAGCCGCCGGAACACCAGCATGTCGTACCACGACGTGTAGTCGAAGTGCGAGGGCAGCTGGTTGTTCAGCAGGTCGGCGATGTGCAGATCGACCAGCTGCCCGCCGGTCCAGCGCTGCAGCGCGGCTTGCAGCATCGGCGTCTGCACCTCGAATTCACGCCGTGCGCTGCCGACCCACAGGTAGCCGGTCGCCGGCAGCGCTTCGGGCAACCCATCGAGCTCGCTGAACTGATCGCCGCTGATGTGGAAGACGCGCATCGTCGTTCCAGCGTCGGTGTCAGTCGACCTTCATCAGGCGCGCTGCGTCGAGCGCGAAGTAGGTCAGCACGCCATCGGCACCGGCGCGCTTGAACGCGAGCAGGCTTTCCATCA
>CANHOE010000040.1 GCA_947462175.1 Burkholderiales bacterium
GCCAGCCCGTCACGCACGCCACCGCGCGGGCCGGTGCTGCCGAACAGGATGTCGCTCAAACCGCCGAACATGCCACCGCCGCTGGCTTCGGCAGGTGCCGCCGCCTTGCCTGCGGCTGTCGGCGCCTGCTGAATCGTTGCTGACGCCTCTGCTGCGGCTGCGGTGGCCCGCCCCTTGATCTTCTCGTAGGCCGATTCCCGATCGACCGATTTCTCGTACACCCCTGCCACCAGTGAATTCGCGATCAGCGTCTGCCGCTGCGCGGGCGTGATCGGCCCGATCTGGCTACCCGGTGGCAGGATGAATACCCGCTCGGTGATGCTCGGCCGGCCCTTCGCGTCGAGGAAGCTGACCAGCGCTTCGCCCACCGCCAGTTCGGTGATGGCGGTTTCGATGTCGAGGCCCGGCTTCGCGCGCATCGTGCTGGCGGCCGCCTTGACCGCTTTCTGGTCGCGCGGCGTGAAGGCGCGCAGCGCGTGCTGCACTCGGTTGCCGAGCTGGGCGAGCACCGTGTCGGGAATGTCCAGCGGGTTCTGCGTCACGAAGTAGACGCCGACGCCTTTGCTGCGAACCAGCCGAACCACCAGCTCGATGCGCTCGACCAGCGCAGTCGGCGCTTCCTTGAAGAGCAGGTGCGCCTCGTCGAAGAAGAACACCAGCTTGGGCTGCTCCAGATCGCCCACCTCGGGCAACTGCTCAAACAACTCGCTCAGCATCCACAGCAGGAAGGTCGAATACAGCCGCGGGCTGTTCATCAGCTGGTCGGCGGCCAGGATGTTGATCACGCCCTTGCCGCCCTCGGTCTGCATGAAGTCGGCGATGTTGAGCATCGGCTCTCCGAAGAATCGGTCGCCGCCCTGTTGCTCGATCTGCAGCAGGCCGCGCTGGATCGCGCCGATGCTGGCGGCGCTGACGTTGCCGTATTCGGTGGTGAACTGGCTCGCGTTCTCGCCCACGTACTGCAGCATCGCGCGCAGGTCCTTCAAATCGAGCAACAGCAGGCCGTTGTCGTCGGCGATCTTGAACACCAGGCTCAGCACCCCCTGCTGCGTTTCATTGAGCGCCAGCATCCGCGCCAGCATCAAAGGGCCCATGTCGCTGACGGTCGCGCGCACCGGGTGGCCCTGGGCCTTCTTGTCCGCTTTGGCGTCACCCGCGAAGACATCCCACAGCGTCGCCGGGCAGGCCGCGGAGGCCGGCGTGTCGAGGCCACGCTCCTTCAGCACCGCCGCCAGCTTGTCGCTCACCTTGCCGGCCTGCGTGATGCCGGTCAGATCGCCTTTCACGTCTGCCATGAACACCGGCACGCCGATCAGGCTGAAGTTCTCGGCCAGCGTTTGCAGCGTGATCGTCTTGCCGGTGCCAGTGGCGCCGGTGATCAGCCCGTGGCGGTTGGCGAGCGCGGGCAACAGAAAGCACTCGGTGTCGCCGTGCTTGGCAACCAGGATCGGCTCGGCCATGGGGCAGCTCCAATGGGTCAGGGGCAGGGTGGGGGCCAGCGCCAGGGCGGGCACGTAAAATCACAGTCTATCCAACAAAACACGGCAGGCCGCGGTACGGCGAAGCCTGTGCAGGAGGCGCCATTTCATGGCCGGACATTCCAAGTGGGCCAATATCCAGCACCGCAAGGGTCGCCAGGACGAAAAGCGCGGCCGCATCTGGACGCGCATCATCCGTGAGATCACTGTGGCGGCGCGCCTGGGCGGCGCCGATCTGGCGCTGAACCCGCGGCTGCGGCTGGCGGTCGACAAGGCCAAAGCGGCCAACATGCCGGCCGACACCGTCAAGAAGAACATCGACAAGGCCACCGGCAACCTCGAAGGCGTCAGCTATGAAGAAATCCGCTACGAGGGCTATGGCATCGGCGGTGCGGCCGTCATCATCGACACCATGACCGACAACAAGGTGCGCACCGTGGCCGAAGTGCGGCATGTGTTCAGCAAGTACGGTGGCAACATGGGCACCGAAGGTTCGGTGGCCTTTCAGTTCAAGCACTGCGGGCAGTTGGTCTTTGCGCCTGGCACCAGCGAAGACAAGGTGATGGAAGTGGCGTTGGAGGCCGGTGCCGACGACGTCGTCACCGGCGACGATGGCGCCATCGAGGTGCTCACTGCGCCTCAGGAGTTTGAATCCATCAGGGCGGCGCTCGAAGCAGTCGGCCTGAAACCCGAGGTGGCTGAAGTGACGATGCGTGCCGAGAACACGGTGGAAATCACCGGCGAAGATGCGATCCGCATGCAGAAACTGCTCGACGCGATGGAAGACCTGGACGACGTTCAGGCGGTGTTCCACAACGCTGAAATCAGCCCATGAAGGTCCTCGTGATCGGATCAGGCGGCCGCGAGCACGCGATCGCTTGGAAATTGCTGCAATCGACCAAGGTGCAGACGGTTTACGTCGCCCCAGGCAATGGCGGCACCGCCATGGACCCCCGGCTGCATAACCTGCCTCTGACCGACTTCAACGACCTGGCCGAGTTCGCCGAGCGCGAAAAGATCGCGTTGACGGTGGTCGGTCCCGAAGGCCCGCTGGCCGGCGGCATCGTTGATTTCTTCCGTGCGCGCGGGCTGCGCATCTTCGGCCCCACCAAGGCGGCGGCGCAGCTCGAAAGCTCGAAGGCCTTTGCCAAGGCCTTCATGAAGCGGCACCAAATACCCACTGCCGCCTACGAAACCTTCACGGACGCGGCGCTCGCCCATGCCTACGTCGACCAGCAGGGCGCCCCCATCGTCATCAAGGCCGATGGCCTGGCCGCGGGCAAGGGCGTGGTGGTGGCGACCACGCTGGCGCAGGCCCATGAAGCGATCGACTGGATGCTGGGCACCGATGCCAGCGGTGTCAGCCTCGACGTCAAACACAACGATGTGCCCCGCGTCGTGATCGAGCAGTTCCTCGAAGGCGAGGAAGCCAGCTTCATCGTGATGTGCGACGGCAAGAACGTCGTGTCGCTTGCCACCAGCCAGGATCACAAGCGCCTGCTCGATGGCGACGAAGGCCCGAACACCGGCGGCATGGGCGCGTATTCGCCCGCGCCGGTGGTCACGCCAAACGTGCACGCCAAGGCGATGCAGGAAATCATTTTGCCGACCATCGAAGGCATGGCCAAGGACGGCGTGCCGTTCACTGGCTTCCTGTATGCCGGCCTGATGATCGACGCGCACGGCCAGCCGCGAACGGTTGAATTCAACTGCCGCCTCGGCGACCCGGAAACGCAGCCGATCCTGATGCGCCTCAAAAGCGATCTGTTCGACCTGTTCGCCCATGCCACCGATGGCACGCTCGACGAGGTCGAATTGCACTGGGACCGCCGCGTCGCCCTCGGCGTTGTCGTCGCTGCGGCTGGATACCCCGGCACGCCGCGCAAGGGCGATGCCATCCAAGGCATCCCCGCCGAAGCGGTCGACGGCATCGTGTTCCACGCCGGTACCGAATTGCGTGATGGCAAGCTGCTGACCGCCGGCGGGCGCGTGCTGTGCGTGACGGTGCTGGCCGATTCGGTCAAGCAGGCCCAATCCCGCGCGTACGAGTTGCTGAAAGCCATCTGCTTCGACGGCATGCAGTACCGCAAGGACATCGGCCACCGCGCCATGAAACGTTGACCCGCATCTGACCATGAGCACACAAGCCGTTCGAGACTACCTGCTGGGTTTGCAGGACCGCATCATCAGCGCGATGGAACGTGAGGGCGGGCAACCGTTTCGCACCGACGGCTGGGTCCGGCCACCGGGTGAGCGCCTGCAGGGCGATGGGCTGTCGCGTCTGATCGAAGACGGCGACCTGCTTGAGCGCGGCGGCTGCAATTTCTCGCATGTGCGCGGCCCCCAGCTGCCGCCATCGGCCACCCAGCATCGGCCCGAGCTGGCTGGCGCGCCGTTCGAGGCGATGGGCGTGTCACTGGTGTTCCACCCGCGCAATCCGTATGTGCCCACGATGCACATGAATGTGCGCTCATTTGCCGCGCTGCCCGAGGGCAAGGAGCCGGTAGTCTGGTTCGGCGGCGGCATGGACCTCACCCCGTACTACGGCTTCGAGGAAGACGCTGCGCACTTCCACCGCGTCAACCGCGATGCCTTGGCACCCTTCGGCGACGACAAGTACCCTCGCTTCAAAACCTGGTGCGACGAGTACTTCTTTCTCAAGCACCGCGGCGAGCCTCGCGGCGTCGGTGGCGTGTTCTTCGACGATTTTTCGGAACTGGGCTTCGACCGCAGCTTCGAGATGATGCAAGCCGTGGGCAATGCGATGGTCGACGCCTACCTGCCCATCGTGCAGCGTCGCAAGAACACCGCGTACACCGAGCGCGAGCGCGACTTCCAGGCCTATCGCCGCGGGCGCTACGTCGAGTTCAACCTGGTGTTCGACCGCGGCACGCTGTTCGGACTGCAGTCGGGCGGGCGCACCGAAAGCATCCTGATGTCGATGCCGCCCATCGTGAAATGGCGCTACGACTGGAAGCCCGAAGCCGATACGCCTGAAGCGCGGCTCTACAGCGACTTCCTCCGGCCGCGCGACTGGGCGGACTGGTCCGCTTGAAACGCATTGGCCTGTTCGGCGGCAGCTTCGACCCGGTGCACAACGCGCACCTGTCGCTGGCAAAGGCGGCGCTGCGAGACCTGGCTCTCGATGAACTGCGCTGGATCCCCGCAGGCCACCCTTGGCAGAAAACCCGCGCCGTGACGTTCGCCGGGCACCGCGAGGCGATGGTCGCACTCGCGATCGAAGGCGAACCGCGCTTCGTGCTCGACCGCATCGAACTCGATCGCCCCGGCCCGAGCTACACGCTCGACACCGTGCGCGCTCTGCAAGCCGCGCAACCCGGCGCGCAGTGGTTTCTGATCGTCGGGCAGGATCAGCAGGCGGGCCTGCCGACGTGGCACGGCATTGATGAACTGCGCAGCCTCATCACGCTGGCCGTTGCGCAGCGACCCGGCGTTCCTGAGGTTGCTGCCTCGGAAGCCGCGGTGCGCACCATTGAATTGCCGCCGATGACGCTTTCATCCACCGAGCTGCGCGCCCGCTGCGCTGCGGGCCTGCCCATCGACGAGATGGTGCCCGCGAAGGTGGCGCGCTATATTGACCAACACGGGCTGTACCGGTGAACTCACCGCGCCCCACGCATTTCGAGGCACGCGCCGGCTGGCGCATCAGGAGTTGAATGGACATCAAGAAACTGCAACGCGCCATCGTCGATGGTCTGGAAGACGTCAAGGGCCAGAACATCCTCGTGTTCGACACCGAACACCTGTCGTCGCTGTTCGAGCGCGTGATCATCGCCTCGGGCACCAGCAATCGGCAGACGAAATCGCTGGCCAGCAGCGTTCGTGACGCGGTCAAGCAGGCAGGCTTTCCGGTGCCCCGCACCGAAGGCGAAGTCAATGGCGAATGGATCATCGTCGACTGCGGCGCGGCGGTGGTGCACCTGATGCAGCCCAACATTCGCGAGTACTACCACCTCGAAGAAATCTGGGGCGAGAAGCCCGTCAAGCTCAAGCTCGACACCGCGCCGAAGCGTCTGGTCAAAGCCGAAGAAGCGCCGGCCGAACCCAAGAAGAAAGCGCCTGCTCGCAAGGCCGCAGCCGCTGCGCCCGCAGAAGCGCCCGCGAAGAAGGCCCCCGCCCGCAAGACCCCTGCGCGTGCTGCCGATCCCGAGCCCGCTGCCCCCGCAGCCAAGCGCCGCCCCGCGGCCACCAAGTCAGCCGCGCCGGCCAAGCGTGCGGCGCCTGTCAAGACAGGCGTCAGCCGCACCGTTGGCGTGAAGTCCAGCGCAGGTGAGGGCGCCAAGGCGCCAGCTCGCAAGACGTCGTTGGCTCCTTCCCCCCGCGTGGCGAAGAAGGCGCCGATCAAGGTCATTGCGGTCAACAAGCCCACCACCAAGAAGGCCGCAAGCGCCCGCGCAGCCGTCAATGCGGCACCGGCCAAGCGACCTGCTGCCGGTAAAAGCGCGGCCAAGCCCGCAGCCAAGGCAGCACCCAAGAGAGCCCCGCGCAGCGCGTGAAACTGCTGCTGGTCGCCGTGGGCCAGCGTCAGCCCGCCTGGGCCGACGAGGCCTACCACGACTACGCCAAGCGCTTTCCACCCGATCTGCGGCTGGAGCTCAAGGCCGTGAAGGCCGAGCCGCGCAGCGGCAAGACGGCCGAGCAGCTGATGGCTGCCGAAGCGGTGCGCATCGAGGCGGCCTTGCCCAAGGGTGTGCGCCGCGTGGTACTCGATGAACACGGCACGCGGCTCACTACGGTGCAATTGGCGCAGCGTCTGACCGCCTGGACGCACGACGGGCGCGACGCGGCATTGATCGTCGGCGGACCGGACGGCCTGGCCCCGTCGTTGAAAGCCAGCGCCGACGAAACCCTGCGCTTGTCAGATCTGACCTTGCCGCATGCCTTCGTGCGGGTGCTGCTGGCCGAGGCGCTTTACCGCGCGTGGACGGTGACCATCAACCACCCCTATCACCGCGAATGAACTACCGCGAATGAAACACCGCGAATGAAGCGCAGCATGGCCACCGCACACGACTTCATCTACCTCGCGTCGCAAAGCCCGCGCCGCCGCCAGCTGCTCGAACAGATCGGCGTGCGTTGTGAGCTGCTGCTGGCCGACGCCACCGAAGACGCCGAAGCGCTGGAAGCCGAACGCGTGGGCGAACTGCCGCTCGCCTATGTGCAGCGCGTCACCCGCGCCAAGCTGCACGCCGCGCAGCAACGCCTGACGCAACGCCAGCTGCCGCCCGCGCCCATCCTGTGCTCCGACACCACGGTGGCGCTTGGCCGGCGCATCCACGGCAAGCCGCAGGATGCGGCCGATGCGGCGGCCATCCTGAAGCAGCTGAGCGGCCGCACGCACCGTGTGATCACCGCCGTGGCGGTGGCTTCTGGAGCGGCCGAGCACCTCGCCGTGAGTACCTCGCGCGTGACCTTTACCGAGTTGAGTGCCGACACCCTCGAGCGATACATCGCCAGCGGCGAGCCCTTCGGCAAGGCCGGCGCCTACGGCATTCAGGGCGCGGCCGGCACGTGGGTGAAGCGCATCGACGGCAGCTACACCGGCATCATGGGCTTGCCGCTCCATGAGACGGCCGAGCTGCTGCGCGCCGTGGGCGTGCAATGGTGAATCGGACGCTGGTGAGGCGCATGCCGCGCCGCGCTCGAATACCATCGACCGAATGCAAGACATCCTGATCAACTGGACCCCGCAGGAAACACGCGTCGCGGTGATTGAAGGCGGGGCGGTCCAGGACCTGCACATCGAACGCACGCTGGAGCGCGGGCTGGTGGGCAACATCTATGCGGGCAAGGTGGTGCGCGTGCTGCCGGGCATGCAATCGGCCTTCATCGACATCGGGCTTGAGCGCGCTGCCTTTTTGCACGCCGCCGATGTGCAGCTGACCGGCGAGCCACCGCGCCATGCCGTGGCCGCAGGCACCGTGGTGACGCCGCCCCCGCCGATCGAGCGCCTGGTGTTTGAAGGCCAGACGCTGACCGTGCAGGTCATCAAGGACCCGATCGGCACCAAGGGCGCGCGGCTGTCCACGCAGATCAGCATTGCCGGTCGCCTGCTGGTGTTTCTGCCGCAAGACGACCACATCGGCATCAGCCAGAAGATCGGCTCGCCCGAGTTGCGCGAGCAACTGCGCACCCGCATGAAGGTGCTGGCCGAGCTGCCCGAGGGCAGCGGCCCTGCCGGCGGCTTCATCCTGCGCACGAATGCCGAAGAAGCGACCGATGCCGAGCTGGCCGACGACATCGCCTACCTGCGCAAGACCTGGAAGGCCATTCGCGAGCGCAGCTTCAAATCGCCGCCCGGCACCTTGCTGCACCAGGACCTGAGTCTGGTCGAGCGTGTGCTGCGCGACCTGGCGAACGAGGCCACGCAATCCATCCGCATCGACTCGCAGCAGCAGTACGACGCGTTGAAGGCCTTTGGCGAAGCCTTCACGCCCACGTCTGTCGACAAGCTGGGCCTGTACAAGGGCGAGCGGCCGATCTTCGACCTGTTCAACATCGACGAAGAAATCGCGCGCGCGCTGGCGCGGCGGGTCGATTTGAAATCAGGCGGCTACCTCGTCATAGACCAGACCGAGGCGCTGACCACGGTCGACGTGAACACCGGCGGCTACGTGGGTGCGCGCAATTTCGACGACACCATCTTCAAGACCAACCTCGAAGCCACGCAGACCATTGCGCGCCAGCTGCGGCTGCGCAACCTGGGCGGCATCATCATCGTCGACTTCATCGACATGACGCGCGAAGAGCATCAGGCCGCGGTGTTGGCCGAATTCAAGAAACAGCTCGCGCGTGACCGCACCAAGGTGACGGTGAGCGGCTTCACCCAGCTGGGGTTGGTGGAGCTGACCCGCAAGCGCACCCGCGAGTCGCTGGCCCACATGCTGTGCGAGCCGTGCCCCACCTGCGAGGGCAAGGGCCAGGTGAAAACCGCGCGCAGTGTCTGCTACGACATCCTGCGCGAGATCCTGCGCGAAGCCAAGCAGTTCAACCCGAAGGAATTCCGAATCATCGCCACGCCCGCCGTCGTCGAGATGCTGCTCGACGAAGAAAGCCAGCACCTGGCCGGCCTGAGCGATTTCATCGGCAAGCCGATCTCGCTGCGCGCCGAGAACGCTGGCTCGCCGGAGCGGTATGACATTGTGTTGATGTAGTGCGCAAGGATTGACCAGGATCGGCGCGACGCCATCGGGAGGTCAGGCACCAGCCTGACCTGACGTTCGGTTTTGGCGGCGCGTGGCGACAGGGGAATGACCCCGGAAGACATTGCTTTTCGGCATCAGGTGCCTCGCGTCTTCGTTTGACACTTACCGCCATGGTGACGCAAGGGCGCCACCGCCCGAGGTACCGCCATGGCAAGACACGACCTTTCCGCCGTCACCCAGTGGATCACGGCTGCCGCCCTGGAGCACGGGCAGGGGCTGCCTGAACACGTGATGGCGCGGCTGGGCATCAGCCGCCGCTCGGCACTGGCCCTGCTGAACAAGCTGGTGACCGCGCAGTGGCTGGCGCGCGAAGGCAAGAGCCGCCACTTGTCCTTTGTGCCCGGCCGCCTGCGTCAGGTGGTGCATCGCTACGCCTTGGCAGGCTTGCAGGAAGACCTTCCCTGGCAGCGTGACTTCGCACCCCATTTCAGTCTGCCGCCCGCAGTGGCGCGCATGGCTCAGCACGCCTTCAGCGAGTTGCTCGACAACGTCATCGAGCACAGCGGCGGTACGCATGTCGCTGTGTCGATGCGCACCACGGCCTTGCATTTGCAGCTGCTGGTGTCCGATGACGGCTGCGGCGTCTTCGAACGCATCCAGCAGCGCTTCGGGATCGGCGACTCGACCATGGCCATGCTCGAACTGAGCAAGGGCAAGCTGACCAGCGCACCCGACCGCCACGGCGGCCACGGCCTGTTCTTCACCTCGCGCCTGGCCGACGTGTTCGACGTGCATGCCAATCACCGCGCCTTCCAGTGCCGCGGCTGGGACCGCCACAGCTGGCATCCGACCAAGGCGGTGGCGCGCGAAGGCACCTCCATCTACATCGCCATCAACCTCGACACGCCGCGCACGCTCGACCAAGTGCTCCAGGCCCACAGCCGCAGCGCCGAAGGCCACGGTGCCGAGTCCACCTGCGTGCCCTTGCCATTGACGACGGGGCCGCAGACCAGGCTGGTGTCGCGCACCCAGGCCAAGCTTGGGGCCACCTGACCAACCAGATGATGAGCCGCTACTCAGCCTCGCGCCGCTGCCCGTACCCGGAGCAACCAGCGCAGCACCGTTTCGAACAGCAAATCAGGTAGTACCGGCTTGGTCAGGAAGTCGTCCATGCCCGCCTCCAGACAACGGCGGTGGTCGTCAGCGAAGGCATTGGCGGTCAGCGCCACGATCGCCGTGGCAGCACCTCCCGGTAGCCCGCGAATGCGACGGCATGTCTCCAGGCCGTCGATCCCTGGCAGCTGAACATCCATCAGGATCAGGTCAAAGGGCTGCAGCTCCGCTCGGCGCACCGCTTCCAGCCCGTCGCCTACGGCCTCGGCTTGGGGCAACGCCGAGCTGATGAGAGCCAGCGTCACCTCGCAATTCACCGGGTCGTCGTCGACCACCAACAGGCGTGCGCCACTGAACTCCTTCGCCAGCCGCTCGTGCGCCGAGTTCGCTGCAAAGTTCACAGGCGCAGTCGCGCGGTTGTCCTTGCGCAGCCGTGCCGTGAACCAGAAGGTACTCCCTTGGCCGGGCCGGCTGCTGGCACCAGCATCGCCACCCATCAGACGGGCGAGCTGGCGCACGATGACCAGGCCCAGGCCCGTGCCACCGTATTTGCGGCTGGTCGAGTTGTCGGCCTGCTCGAAGGGAGTGAACAGACGAGGTAACACTTCATCGGCGATGCCGATGCCGGTGTCCTGTACCTCGAAACGCAGCAGGGCACTGCCGGCCGTTTCCTCGACGCAAGCGGCGCGCACTGTCACGCCGCCGGTGGGCGTGAACTTGATGGCGTTGGCGACGTAGTTGAGCAAGGCCTGCTGCAACCGTGAGGCATCGCCGACCAAACCTTGCGGCAGCGGCGCTGTCTCGACATTCAGCGTCAGTCTGGCCGCTGATGCGGCCTGGACCAGCATGGACAAGACGTTGGCTGTGATGCGCGGCACGCTCACCGGGACCTCGTCCAAAGCCAGCCGACCCGACTCGATCTTGGACAGGTCCAGCACCGCGTTGATGAGCTCCAGCAGGTGCTGTGCCGCCAGTTCCAGCTTGGTGAGCCAGTCGGCCTGCTGCGGTGTGACCTGCGAACGCCGAATGAGGTAGGCCATGCCAGTGATGGCACCCAATGGCGTGCGGATTTCGTGGCTCATGTTGGCCAGGAAGGTGCTCTTGGCGGCGTTGGCGGTCTCGGCCCGGCGCTGGCCTGTGATGTCGCGGATGTTGCACTGCATCACCTGCACGCCGTCGCAGTCGTAGGAGGTACTGACGAACTCGACGCTGATCAAGCTGCCGCCGCACGTCTTCAGAGGCATGTCGTCATAGCGCACGTGGCCCTGGGACTGCAACTCGGCAAACATGTCCTTGCAGCGCTCGACGTCGGCAAACGCGCCCACCTCCCACAACTTCTTGCCCAGCATCTCGCCGTGCGTGTAGCCCAACAGCTTCACCAGATAGGGATTCACATCATCGATCTGGCCGGTGCTGGCGTTGATGATGAGGATGCCGTCCTGCGCCGCCTCGAACAGCCGGCGGTAGCGCGTTTCCGAAGTGCGCAGTGCCGACGCTGCGGTTTCTGCCGCATCTACCGGTGCTGCGGCAGGCGGCGGCGTCGGCGTGCTGGGTGATGTCATCGGAGCTTATAGATACATCGTCCTGGACTCGTCTGTTAGCCAGCGCACAAACGGCGGGGTCACAACATCGCTCGAGCTCATGCAACCCACCTTGAACAATTCACAGGCGGCGCCAAACTCTCGCCCACGGCTCGCTTGCGCGGCCATTGGTCCCGAGGAGTCTTGCCGTGCCGCGTGTTACTGCCTTGTTCATGGTCGCCGTGACATCGGCCTGCATCGTGACCTCCGAGCCGCGCTCCATGACCGGTGAGCTGACGCTGCGTGGGCAGGCGCCGATCGTGATCGCGCATCGCGGGGCCTCGGCATACCGCCCCGAGCACACGCTCGCCGCCTACGCGCTGTCGATCGAGCAGGGCGCGGACTTCATCGAGCCCGACCTGGTGATGACACGCGACGGGGTGCTGGTGGCGCGCCACGAGCCGATGCTCGCGCGGGTGGAGCTTGAATCCGACGGCAGCATCCGCCGCGTGAACGGCGCACCCGTGATCCACCGCACCGATACCAGCACCAATGTTTGGCAGCTGCCAACGTACGCCTCGCGCCTGACGGTCAAGACACTCGATGGCGAGCGGGTCGGCGGCTGGTTTGTCGAGGACTTCACTGCCGCGGAACTGCGCGCCGATGTGCGCGCGCAGGAACGCCTGCGCGACCTGCGCACCGCCAACAACGCGTTCAACGATCAGTTCTCGATTCCAACGCTGCAGGAGATCATCGATCTGGCCCGCTCCGAGACTGCGCAGCGCGGCCGCACGATCGGCATCTATCCGGAGACCAAGCATCCGAGCTACTTCGCCGCGCATGCCCGTGAGCGAGGTCTGGTGTCGATGGACGATGCACTGGTGTCCATGCTGCACGCGAGTTACGGCAACTCGGCGTTGGCGCCGGTCTATATCCAGTCCTTCGAAGTGGCGAACCTGCAGTACCTTCGCACCAGGACCGACATCCGCCTGGTGCAGTTGCTGGCGGCCAGCGGCCGGCCCTACGACTTTGTGCTGGCAGGCGATCCGCGCGGCTATGTCGATCTGACCCAACCGGACGGCCTGGACTTCATCCGGCGCCATGCAAATGGCATCGGTCCCAACACCGAC
>CANHOE010000041.1 GCA_947462175.1 Burkholderiales bacterium
ACCTCTTTCATCGTGTCGATGTAGAGCCGGTCGCGGGTCACCGATGGCGCTTTCTTGTATTCGATCAACACACTGGAGAAGCGTTGCGAATCGCCCTCCGCCTGGGCAACGACGCGCGACTTGTAACCTTCGGATTCCTCACGCAAGCGTGCTGCCGTGCCTTGCGCCTTAGGAATCACATCGTTCGCGTAGGCTTGCCCTTCGTTCTTCAGACGCTCACGGTCGGCACCAGCCTTGAAGGCATCGTCGAAAGCGGCTTGCACCTGCTCTGGAGCCTGCACGTTTTGCACATTCACGTTGACGACCAGAATGCCAGTGTTCAGCCGGTCGGTCTGAGTCTGGATCGATTTGACAAGCTCGTTTGCAATCGCGTCGCGCTGCTCGTAGAGCACCGAATCCATGGTGCTCTTGCCAACGATCTCGCGCACCGCGGATTCAGCCGCTTGCACAACCGCATCGTCGGGGTTGCGATTCTCGAACAGGTAGGCGCGCGAATCCTTGAGACGGTACTGGACGGTGAAGCGGATATCGACGATGTTCTCGTCCTGAGTGAGCATCGACGAATCACGTAGTCCGGTCGATTGAACCACTGCGTTGCGGCCCACCTCAATCGAGCGCAACTGGGTGACGGGTACGGTCTCATGCGCCTGAAACGGATATGGCATGCGCCACTGGAACCCAGCGTCGGCCGTATGGGTGTATTTGCCGAATGAAGTCACAACTGCCTGCTGACCTTCCTGCACGATAAAGAAGCCACTGCCAAGCCACAGCAAGGCGGCAACGCCAGCTACCAGACCGACGCCGATGCCGGCGCTTTTCATGTCTGGCTGGAAGTTGCCACCGTCGCCCGGACTCGGTGTACGTGGGCCCCCGCCCTTCCCACCGAACAGGCCGCTGAGCTTTTTATTGAAGTCCCGCCACAACTCGTCGAGATCTGGAGGGCCCTCGCCTTTGTTCAGGTAGGGATCGGACAGCCCGGTCGGAGATGCACTGCGCCGAACGGACAGCAGTGCGATCAGGCGCGCAATCACGCCGATCGACAACGCCTTGGCACTGTGAGTCAGGGCGAGCCAGGGGGAAACGGGACGACCCGGGACTTCTATGGGGCGACTGATCTTCATGCGTGGAGGGGAAAAGTTCTGGTGGATTCTGGGAGCAGCGAAGCATCGCCGTCATCGACGTGAGACGGAGATGTGAGTAACGTGTCACTTGAATTCAAGGGGGCTGCGGCGAGACCTGTCGCAAATTCGGCAATCAGATGGCGCAATGCGTCCAAGCCGAATCCTTGCTCGGCGCTGATGAACACCCGTGGCACGAGGCGACCATCGTCGAAAACGATCGCGTCGACCTCGGTGAGCGGCGACTGATGTTGCGCCAGCAAATCGGCCTTGTTGAAAACCAGAATCTGCGGCACCTGGGCCGCGCCAATGCTGGCCAGCACACGCTCGACCTCGAACCGCTGTTCGTCGCGGTTCAGGCTTGCCGCATCTACGACATGTAACAGGAGATCTGCCTGCGCAGCCTCCTGCAAGGTGGCTTCAAAGGCTTCGACCAGTTTGTGCGGCAGATCGCGAATGAACCCCACGGTGTCGGACAGCGACACATTGCGGCCGGCCTCCTCCAGGTACATCTGACGCGTTGTGGTGTCCAGCGTGGCGAACAGTTGGTCGGCAGCGTAGGCCCTCGCTTTGACGAGCTTATTGAAGAGCGTCGACTTGCCGGCATTGGTGTAGCCGACCAGAGATACGCGGAAAGTCTCGCTGCGCTCACGCGATTTTCGCTGGGTGTTGCGCTGGCGCTTGACCTTCTCCAGCCGCTCCTTCACCGACTTGATGCGCTCTCCGATCATCCGGCGGTCCAATTCGATCTGCGCCTCGCCGGGACCACCGCGATTGCCGATGCCGCCCCGCTGTCGTTCCAGATGGCTCCAACGACGCACCAGGCGCGTCGATAAGTATTGAAGGCGCGCCAGTTCCACCTGCAGCTTTCCTTCATGGCTTTGCGCGCGATCGGCAAAGATTTCGAGAATCAGCATCGTCCTGTCTGCGACCGCCACACCTAAATGGCGTTCCAGATTGCGCTGCTGCGCGGCGCCGAGCGCCTGATCAAACAACACTACTTCGGCGCGGTGCATTTCGACCAGCGCCTTGATTTCGTCGGCTTTGCCTGAACCGATGAACAGAGCCGGATCGGGCGATTTGCGCCGCGCTGTCACACGGGCGACCGCGATGTCGCCCGCCGACTCGGCGAGCAGCGCCAACTCGTCAAGGGTTTCGTCAAAGCCTGGCGCGCGTCCAATCGCCACGCCCACGAGAATCGCGCGTGCGGGGTTGAGCTCGCCCTTGGCAGAAATGTCTTGGTTCAAAATGACAACACAACCCCGCGGTAATCGTTGGGTGCGTTCACGCCGCTTCGGGAGCGTCTGGAGCGTGGAAGTTCACTGCGCGGCCCGGCACTACCGTGGAAATGGCATGCTTGTAGACCATCTGAGTCACGGTGTTGCGCAACAGAACCACGTACTGGTCGAATGATTCGATGTGCCCTTGCAACTTGATGCCATTCACCAAGTAGATAGACACTGGAACGTGCTCTTTGCGCAGCACGTTCAGAAAGGGGTCCTGCAAAAGCTGACCTTTATTACTCACGATATTCTCCGTGTTGAACGAACTGTCGGGAGAAACGTTAACACACGACCCTGCCGGAACCGATGCGTCGGGGGATTCCCCCTCAGTCTTTGGCATCGAATGGGTTCTTGCCGGAACGCATCTCGATGCGCAACGGGGTGCCGGTCAGCTTGAAGTGGTCTCGAATGCGCCCCTCAAGAAAGCGCTTGTAAGCAGCGGTCACGTGCTCCAGAGAATTTCCGTGCACCACCACGATCGGCGGGTTCATGCCGCCTTGGTGCGCATAGCGCAGCTTCGGCCGGAACATGCCCGCACGCTGCGGCGCCTGATGTTCGATGGCGTCGAGCAGCAGGCGGGTCAGCACCGGCGTCGACATCTTGCGTGTGGCCGAAGCATGTGCATCCGCAATGGCTTTCCACACCGGCCCCAGCCCCTGGCGCTTGATTGCAGAAATGTTCAGCACCGGCGCGAACTTCAGAAAAGCAAGGCGCTGCTCGATCGATCTCTGCAGCAGTTGCCGTTGATAGTCGTCGACCGCATCCCACTTGTTGACAGCAATCACCACCGCGCGCCCGCTCTCCAGTATGTAGCCGGCAATGTGCGCGTCCTGGTCGGTCACACCCTGCGTTGCATCGAGCAACAGCAGCACCACGTTCGCGTCGGCGATGGCCTGCAGCGTCTTGACCACCGAGAACTTCTCGATGGCCTCGAACACCTTGCCCTTGCGGCGCAGGCCAGCGGTGTCAATCAGTTCGAACTTCTGACCGTTGCGTTCAAACGGCACGGTGATCGCATCGCGCGTGGTGCCTGGCATGTCGAACGCGACCAGCCTCTCTTCACCCAGCCAGGTGTTGATCAGCGTCGATTTGCCGACGTTGGGCCGACCGGCCACGGCCAGCCTGATTGGCGAAGCTTCATCCGCTTCCGCATCGTCATCCTCTTCGAACGCGAAACTGGCCAGTGCCGCCTCGGTCAGGCTGCGGATGCCCTGACCGTGTGCGGAAGAAATCGGATGCGGCTCGCCCATGCCGAGCTCGTAAAACTCGCCCAGCAAGGGCGAGTCGACCATGCCTTCAGCCTTGTTGGCTGCCAGCACCACCGTTTTGCCCACGGTGCGCAGGTAGCGAGCGATGTCGTGGTCTTGCGCCGACAGCCCACCTCGGATGTCGACGACGAAGATCACCGCATCTGCCTCTGCCACTGCCTGGCGCGTCTGTTTGGCCATTTCCTTGACGATGCCCGTGTCGCAGGTGGGCTCAAAGCCGCCGGTGTCGACCACGATGAACTCGCGGTCGCCGATACGGCCGTCGCCGTAGTGGCGGTCACGTGTCAGCCCGGCAAAGTCCGCAACGATCGCGTCACGGCTCTTGGTCATGCGGTTGAACAGCGTGGACTTGCCGACATTCGGTCGACCAACGATGGCGACGACCGGCTTCATCGAACGAGACTCCCGAGAGGCTGCGTCATTCAGGCCGCAAGGCAAACAGCCCGCCGTCGCGGGTGACGATCAACACCGTGGTACCTGACACCACTGGCGCGGCGGCCATCGGGGCGCCGTCCGTTGGCAGTATCAGTTGTGCCACGCCGTGATCCGCCGCCAAGAAGTGCAGTTGGCCGTCGAAATCGCCAAAAACGAGCACGGGGCCCAGGCTGAAGGGCGTCGTCAGTTCGCGGTAAAGATAGGCATCGGTGGTCCATGCGACCTCTCCGGTGTCGGCCTTCCAGGCGGTGATGCGATCGGCAGCATCTGCCGCATAGACATACCGCTCATCGGCTGCCAACCCGCCTCGGCCCCCGAAATTCTTGGTCCATAGCAGCTGACCGGTCTCGGCGTTGATGCAACCGACGCTGGCCTGGTACGCGCGCGCGCACACCACGTCGCCAACTCGAACCGCTGGCCCGACCAAGTCAGCCAGCCGTTCGATCTCGTTGGCACCACGAGGCGTTGCCAATGCAACATCCCAGCGCAGCGCACCATTGGCCGGATCCAGTGCCGCCAGACGCGCGCCCTGGCTGACCAGCAAGGTGTTCTTGAAGGCCATCGCCACGCCTGCCTGAGCCAACGTCAGCGGATCGCCCGGTCGCTGCACCGACCACAGCCGCGCACCGTTCAACGCATCGAAAGCCGTTACGCTGCGGTCCAGTCCGACCACGAATACCCGCTCACCAGCCACCAACGGGGTGGTCACGACGCGCGCACCTGCGGGCTGCCGCCAAAGCTCACGGCCGCTCTCAAACACGACGACTTGGCCGTCGCGCGTGACCACTGCCGCGAACTTTCCGTCGCTGCCGACGCCGGCGCTGAGTGCCGACTTGGCGCTCGCACGCCAGATTTCTCGACCCTTGGCCGCATCGAGTGCGATCACCGAACCGTCCGATGCGCCCACGGTAAACGTACTGCCATTGACGGCAACCGACAGCGGAAACTCGACATCAGCCGTGCTGGCCGTCCACACCACGCGCCCGGCAATCGTGGGCTTGACCGGTACGAGCTCTTTCGGCTCAGGCTTGCTCTTGTCGGGAAAGAACAGGCCGCACGACGACAGCAGAACGCTGACGCAGGTGGCGGCGACAACCGCAACGCGCCTCACTTGCCCGCTCCTGCTTGCGCGGGCACATCAGCCGCAACGGCGGTCAACGGAGCTGCACCCAGTGAGGCCAGCTTGGCCTCGATCAGGCGCCGGTATTCGATTGTCGGGTCCATCGTCTGCCATGCCTTGTTGTAGGACGCCTTGGCGTCGTCGGCCTTGCTCTGGGCCATCAACACGTCGCCACGGCGATCGGCCACCAAGGCCTCAAAGCCAGCTGCAGTGGCCGCATCCAGTTGCTTCAAGGCCTCGTCGTACTTCTTGCTGTCGAGCAGCAGGCCGGCCAGTCGCAGTCTGGCGATGGTTTGATACTCGACCTCGGTCGCATTGGCAGCAACCCATTCGAGCGTCGCCTGGGCCGCATCGGCCTGACCCTTCTCCGCCTGCACCTTGGCCGATAGCAAGCCGCCTTGTTGCGCAAAAGCGGTCTTGGGGTAGCGCGACTTCAGGTCACCGAATACGCGGGTGGCCTTGTCGACATCGGCAGCTTGGGCTGCTTTGTCAAGCTCGTCGAACATCGCGCCGGCCTGTGTGGCTTGCTCGCGCTGCCACCACTTCCAGCCGGTCCAGCCGGAATAGGCCACCAGCGCAGCAATCAACAGCCAAGTGATGAGGTTGCCGTTGCGCTTCCAGAATTGCTTGACGGCATCAAGCTGTTCTTGTTCTTGAAGGTCGAGATGCGTGGCCATGCTTGCAATGAGTTTCGAACAGCCTCGGATTATGCGGTGCGCAATTCGTCCGCCCACAGCACTGCATCAGATAGCAGGCGTGTGAATTGCGCGGCGCTGGCTTCGCGCAAAGGCTTGACGGCTACCTCGCCACGGGCTACCTCGTCATCGCCAAAGATCAGCGCATGACGAGCGCCGCTGGCATCGGCGCGCTTGAATTGCGACTTCATGCTGCCCAGGCCGTCGCGGCCGGCGGCCTGCATGAGCACCGACACGCCAACCGCACGCAGCGCGTCGACGGTGCGAAGCGCGATTGGCATCGTCGCCTGTGATGGCACCACGGCATAGGCATCGGGAGCGACGGCGGGCGCCTCGATGCCGACTTCCTGCAGCAGCAACAGCAGGCGCTCGATACCCAGCCCCCATCCGACGGCCGGCGCCGGCTTGCCGCCCAGCTGCTCGATCAGCGTGTCGTACCGCCCGCCACCGCACACCGTCCCCTGTGAGCCCAGCCTTTCAGTCACCCACTCGAACACGGTCAAGTTGTAGTAATCCATGCCGCGCACCAACCGCGGATTGACGCGGTAGGTCAGACCCGCCGCATCGAGTGCTGCACGCACCGCATTGAAGTGCGCCAGGGAGTCGGTGCCGAGAAAGTTCATCAGTTGAGGCGCAGCTTCCACCAGCGCCTGCATCGCCGGATTCTTGGTGTCGAGGATGCGCAACGGATTGCTGTGCAGGCGGCGCTTCGCGTCTTCGTCGAGCAGCTCAGCGTGAGCTTCGAAGTGAGCAATCAGGGCCTCGCGGTGAGCGCGGCGCTCCTCGGGCTGACCCAGGCTATTGAGTTCCAGCCGCAGATCACGGCCTTCGACCAGACCCAGCTCGCGCCACAACATTCGGCACATCAGGATCAGTTCGGCATCGACATCGGGCCCGGCGAAACCCAGCGCCTCGGCACCGACCTGATGGAACTGCCGGTAACGACCTTTCTGCGGCCGCTCGTGTCGAAACATCGGGCCGATGTAGTACAGCCGCTTGCCACCATCGCGCAGCAGGGAGTGTTCAGTGATGGCACGCACGACGCCGGCGGTGTTTTCCGGGCGCAGGCTGAGACGATCACCATTCATGGAATCCACGAAGGAATACATCTCCTTCTCGACGATGTCGGTGACCTCACCCAATCCGCGCACGAACAGCGAGGTTGGTTCGACGATCGGTGTGCGCACGCCCGCATAGCCGTGACGCGTCATCAGTGAGCGAACGAGCCCCTCGAACCAGTCCCAAGTCGCCGATTCCGGCGGCAGGATGTCGTTCATGCCCTTGACGGCTTGGATGGTGTCGCTCATGACGTTCTCAGGAATTCAACGGACACAGCCAAGGTGCCCACAGGATGGAGGCTGTGAAGAATAGGCGGCGCGTGCCGCCATCGGGCGGGCTCAGGCGGTCGAGGCGGTCGCCGTGCCGTAGCGCTGGTCGATGTAGCGCTCGACCAGCGCATGGAACTCTTCGGCGATGTTGTCACCGCGCAGTGTCAATGCCTTGACGCCGTCGATGAACACCGGCGCAGCGGGTGCTTCGCCAGTGCCGGGCAGGCTGATACCAATGTCGGCATGCTTGCTTTCACCAGGCCCGTTGACGATGCAGCCCATCACGGCGACCTTCATCTTCTCGACACCGGGATACCGCGCTCGCCAGACCGGCATCTGCGCGCGCAAATGGTCGTCAATCTGTTTGGCCAACTCCTGGAAGGTGGTGCTGGTCGTGCGGCCGCAACCGGGACACGCTGTGACACTGGGGTTGAACGAGCGCAGGCCAAGCGATTGCAGGATTTCCAGCGCGATGACAACTTCCTGCGTGCGCGGCTCGCCAGGCTGTGGCGTCAACGACACGCGTATGGTGTCTCCGATGCCATCTTGAAGCAGCAGTGCCAGTGCGGTAGCCGATGCGACCGTACCTTTAGTGCCCATGCCTGCTTCGGTCAGGCCCAGGTGAAGGGCGTAGTCGCACCGCTTGGCCAGCGCGCGGTAGACACTGACCAAATCCTGGACGCCAGACATTTTGCATGACAGGATGATCTGGTCACCGTTCAGGCCGAGCGCCTCGGCGCGCTTCGCCGAAGTGATCGCCGAAGTGATCAGCGCGCGGTACATGATCTGCTGCGGTGGGTGCGGTTCGGAGAGCTTGGCGTTGTCATCCATCATCTGCGCCAGCAGCTCGGAATCGAGGCTGCCCCAGTTGACACCGATGCGCACCACCTTGTCGAGCTTCGCGGCGATCTCGATCATCTGCGCAAACTGGCGGTCGCCCTTGTCGCCCTTGCCCACGTTGCCCGGGTTGATGCGGTACTTCGACAGCGCTTCGGCGCAGGCAGGGTGTTCGCTCAGCAGCCGATGTCCGTTGTAGTGGAAGTCGCCGACCAGCGGCGTGTCGATGCCCATGCGGTCCAGCTGATCACGGATGTGCGGAACGGCTGCGGCAGCCTCCGGCGTATTGACGGTGATTCGCACCAGTTCCGAACCCGCCAACGACAATTCCTTGACCTGGATCGCCGTGCCGATCACGTCGACGGTATCGGTATTGGTCATCGACTGCACCCTCACCGGCGCAGAGCCACCGATCGTCAACACGCGCGAGCCGCAACGCACCTGCGCTTGGCGGGTGCGCTTGTAAGCTGGCCGTGCTGGCTCGATGAACTCATCCAGCGCCTCGAAGGCCTCGGTGGCCAATCGGCCTGCGTCGCGCAGCTCACCCATGCTGATCTCCTATTTCAGTTCGAGACGCGCCACGTTCTCACGCGTCGACGATGCGAGATTGACGACCTGTCCGCGAAACGCCACCTCGGTACCGGCCGCATTGCCGATCTTGAGCTTGAATGGAGAGGCGCCGTCGAGTACCAGGGCTTCACCGCTCGCCAGCATGCGCGAAACCAGCACCTTCGACTCGCCATCGACCACTTCGACCCAGGTTTCCGCGCTGGCCTTCAGCCGCAGCGGACCGACGGCCGACGCCGTTGCGGTCAACGGCAAGGCGCTGGCGGCCGACGACGCTGACTGTTCAAGAACCACGGCACTCGCTGCCGTATCAGCGATGGCTGCGGAAGTAGTTTCAGCCGGCATCGCCGCAACATCGACAGGCGCTGCGGGAAGCGGCAGTGGCTCTGCCGCTGCGGCCACCGGAGCAGTTGACGCGGGCGTGTCCGCTGGGGGTCTGGAAATCGCGGTTTGGATCGACGAAGCCCAGTCGGCCGGCATCAGCAGGATCAGCAATGCCGCCCCAGCGATCAGTGCGGTCACCCACACGCCAGGCGAGGTCAGCGCCAAAAAAGGCGCGGGCTCATGGCGTCCGGGGCGATCGCGAAATGGCGTGTTGATGCCCTGGTCGACAGCGTCCAAGCGATAACCCGGCGCCTGAGGCAATGCAGCCAGCACCGGTGCGGGATCGATCTTCAGATTGCGACAGATGGTTTGCGCGAGTGCTCGTGCGAAGGTTGCATCGGGCAATTCAGCCAGGCGGTCGGCCTCGAGCAGTTCGAGCTTCCGCTGCGACACCTTGATGGATGCCGCTAACGCAGCGATGTGCAGTCCCTGAGCCTGCCGCGCTGTACGCAGCAGAGTGCCGGCGCTCGGCGATGCGCCGGTGGGCTGGTTCACGCCCTGGGTATCTGACTCACTCATTGAATCGCCCCTCGGCCAAGGCGGTTGCCTCAGGTGACTGCGGAAAGCGGTTGCGCAGCTGCTCGCTGAAATCTGCCGACCCCTGCGCATTTCCGATCTTGTTCTCGATACGCGCGGCAAGCCACAAGGTCTGGGCGCTCACAAAGCTTGGGACCGCGTTGACCCGACGGATGTAGAAGCGGGCCCGCTCCACATCGCCCTTGCGGTACAGCACTTCGCTGAGGTTGACGGCAATGGCCGGGTTGCCTGGCTCAAGCACATAAGCCCGCACCAGGGTGTGCTCAGCCTCGTCGGGCTTACCGCCTCGCGCCTGGCAAACCCCCTGCGTCAGCAACGTGCGGGCACTTTCCTGATACTGAGGAACCGCCAGCGCCCGACTGAACAGCACGTCGGCTTCAGCGTAACGATCCCGCTGGCAGAGGTACCAGCCGAAGTTCTGCATCACATCGGCGTCCTTCGGATCGAGCTGCATCGCACGGCGGAAGCTTTCCTCAGCCAGTTGGTGGTCGCCGAGGTTGCCGTAAATCAGTCCACGCAGGTTGAATGCCGCGGCCACATTGGGGTTGGCAGAGATCGACTTCTTGACCTCATCGAGCGCCGTTGTCATTTGACCGCGGCTGAAATAGGCGCCGGCCAATTCCAGTCGAACGCTGGCTCGCCGTGAAGCATCGGTTTCATCTGATGCGGTGGGACGGTCTTTCGTGTCTGTCGAGTAGCTGCCACGACTGGCGGCATTGGCAGGATTGGGGGGATATCTGCTGTCAGGTCGGCTCACACAGCCTGCAAGCAAAACCGCCGCGCCGATCCAGAGCACGCTACCGCGCAACAGCGCCATTGCGGCTCTTTCGGTGGTGGTACCAACGCCACCAAAAGTGATCGTCATGCGGGCCTTTCCAGTGCCTGCGCGGCCAGAGCGCGCGTTGCCGATGCATCGATCGGCACGATCGGGATCGCCGCACGGCCAGAACGACGCTCGGCAACGCGCGTGCGGTCCTGCACCTCGCCTGCCAGTTGCCCGCAGGCGGCATCGATGTCACTGCCGCGGGTCTTGCGGATCGTGGTCACGATGCCCGCATCCTGAAGCACCTTGGCGAAGGCCTTGACGCGCTCGCGAGGGCTGCAGATCAGCCCGGACGCGGGAAACGGATTGAATGGAATCAGGTTGAACTTGCATGACAGCGGTTCGGCGCGAACGCCGCGGCCCTGAACCAGATCGACCAGTTGAGCTGCGTGTGCCGGTGTGTCATTGACTCCGTCGAGCATGCAGTACTCGAAAGTGATGAAGTCGCGAGGCGCGGATTCAAGATATCGGTCGCAGGCGGCCAGCAACTCAGCCAGCGGGTACTTGCGATTCAGCGGGACCAGATCGTCGCGCAACGCGTCGTTGGGGGCATGCAAGGACACCGCAAGCGCCACGGGGCAATCGTCACGCAGCCGGTCGATCATCGGCACCACACCAGAGGTCGATACCGTGACGCGCCGCCTTGACAGGCCATAAGCGTGATCATCGAGCATGACCCGCAGAGCAGGGAGCAGCGCCGAATAATTCTGCAGCGGCTCCCCCATGCCCATCATCACCACATTGGTGATCGCACGGACGCCTTCGGGCAAATGAAGTCGATGGCGAAGATGGTGTTCAGCGAACCAGAGTTGCCCAACGATCTCAGCCGTTGTGAGGTTGCGGCTGAAGCCCTGGTGCCCGGTCGAGCAGAAACGACAGCCGACTGCGCAGCCCGCTTGGGACGACACGCACAAGGTGCCACGGTCGTCCTCCGGAATGAACACCGTCTCGACCGCATCGCCGCCACCCACGTCGAACAGCCACTTGATCGTGCCGTCCGAAGAAGCCTGTTCACTGAGCACGGCAGGCACACGAACATCGCAAACGGTGCTGAGCTTGTCGCGGAAGGACTTTGCCAAGTCCGACATTTGAGAGCAATCAGACACGCCGCGCTGGTGCAGCCAGCGGAAGAGTTGCGTCGCGCGGAAACGCTTCTCGCCCAAGCCTTCGCAGTACGCCGCCAAGCCAGCCAGATCGAAGTCGAGCAGGTTGACGGCGGTCATGGAAGGCCCAAGTGGCCGATGCAGTGGCGTCAGTGGCCGGAGGTCAATGAGCACGCATCAGCGGCTGTAGACCTGCGCGCCCGGGAAAAAGAAAGCGATCTCGGCAGCCGCCGTCTCAGCAGCGTCGGAGCCATGAACTGCATTGGCATCGATGCTGTCTGCAAAGTCAGCACGGATGGTGCCCTTCTCGGCCTTCTTTGGATCGGTTGCACCCATGAGGTCGCGGTTCTTCAGGATCGCGCCTTCGCCCTCCAGCGCCTGGATCATCACCGGGCCGGAAATCATGAAATCAACCAGATCCTTGAAAAACGGCCGCGCCTTGTGCACTGCGTAGAAGGCCTCGGCCTCGCCGCGCGACAGATGCGCCATCCGAGCCGCGATCACCTTCAAGCCGGCATTCTCGAACCGGCTGTAGATCTGTCCGATGACGTTCTTGGCAACCGCGTCGGGCTTGATGATGGAGAGCGTGCGTTCAATGGCCATGACATTCGTTCCTGAGGGAGATGCTGAGAGACAAAGCCTTGGATTCTACTGCGGGCAAAGGTCGGATCAGCGCCCTCGGCGGCCACCGCCGCCGGCATTTCCGCCGCCGCCACGGTTGCCGCCGCTGCGCCCACCGCCGCCACCGCCGCCACCGCCGCCGCCGTTACCACCATATCCGCCACCGCCCTGGCCGCCGCCACCTCGGGCGTTCTTGCGGTGGAACGCATCACCGCCGATGTAGCCCACCGATGTCTGCATCGGATCG
>CANHOE010000042.1 GCA_947462175.1 Burkholderiales bacterium
CGCGTGCCTGAGGACCTGTTTGCCGCTGATGCGGCCTATGTGTCCCATCGCGCGGTCTACCCGCGGGGTGGCGACGCAACCGAGGCTGACGAAGCCCACATGCCCGCCATGCTTGCCGACGACCTGGGCAGCTGGGGAGTCGCTGGATCCGACGCATGAACACACCGCAGGATTCGCAGGCCGCTGTCGACGACCACGACACCGATTCACCGGCGCACGACACCCGCGCTGCCACCGGAGCCCATCATGAAGTCGGCTCGACCGACCAGGCGCATGGCCTGCGGGCGATGTTCGGCGACGGCGTGCCGCAGCTGTACTGCCTGGCCAGCGCACTGCCGCCCGACGCCACCGTCACGCTGGGGCTGGGCACGGCACACGCGCTGCGCCATCGCGGCCACCTGACGTTGCTGGTTGACGAAGTGCCGTTGTTCGAACGACAGACGAGCAAGGGCTTCGCCTTCCCGGTTCGTTTCGATCTGGGTCAGGTCTTCAGCGGAAGCATTGGCTTGAACCGGGTGTTGCGCAAGGTCAGTGACAAGCTCTGGTTCGCCACTGGCGTCAAGGTTGCCGCCGCAGTGGCGGCAAAGCGCACGCGCAGCCTGTCGCTTGTCGACATGCTGCAGCGAAGCGGTCTCGATTTCGAGTTCGTCATCATCGCCAGTTGCGAGCCCTTCGGCACGAACATGCCGTGCTATGGCGGCGACGTGCAGCGCATCGTGGTTGCGGCACCGGACGACGCGTCACTGTCGCGCGCCTTGTCCCATCTGCGTGAGCTGTCGGTGCTGGTGGGGGGCGAGGCAGTGCCGGTGCTGATCGTCGGCGGTAGTGAGGCTGAGGGCCACCAGGCTTTCGACCGACTGGCACAGCAGTCACAGCAGTTGCTGGAACAACCGCTTCGGTCGCTGGGCTGGGTGCCATCGGCCAGCGCCACCCGGTTCGGTCAGGGCAATGACCACGATCTGGTGCTGCCCATCACCCTTTACCAATCGCTGGTGGGTCACATGACCGCCTTGGGCTGACCGCGATGAGGATGCTTCGCCAACGAGGGGCCGAGGCCTACTCCACCGGCTCGATGGATGCCATCGTTCACGAGCACGCGCCCCTGGTGCGGCGCATCGCCGGCCAGATCAAGTCGAAGCTCCCGGCATCGATCGAGCTGGACGATCTGGTGCAGGAAGGCATGCTGGGCCTGATGGATGCGGCCTCGCGCTGGCAGCTGCAGGAAAGCGGCGCGCCCTTCGGGGTCTATGCACGCATGCGCGTGCGCGGCGCCATCTACGACTGGCTGCGCGGCAACGACCTGCTGCCACGCCACCAGCGCGACAAGCTGCGCAGCGCGCAGGAGGCGGTGACTGCGCTGGAACACACACTCGGCCGCGTGCCAGAGGATGCGGAAGTCGCGGAACAACTGGGCTTGCCGATCGAGGAGTACCGTGCGGTGCTGGAAGGTGCCGTCGCCATCAATGTCGTCGACGAACTGCCGGAATCGGCCGAGCCGCCCACCGACGAGCGCAGCGACCCCCTGGAGCAGGCCGCGCTGCGTCAGACGATGCAGCGCCTGCAGCCGCTGCTGGCCCAGTTGCCAGTGAAGGAGCAGCAAGTCCTGGCGCTGCACTACACCGAGCACCTCAGCTACCGGGAGATTGCCTTCGTGATGGACCTGACGGCCGGCCGCATCAGCCAGTTGCACACCCAGGCCATGTTGCGCCTGCGGGGGGGGCTGGCCGGCCCAAGCGCGGCCGCGAAGGAATCAGGCGCGGTGTGAAACCTGCGCATCCAGGCCGCCGAGGTCGGCGCTGCGCCCGTAGGTGCCCGCCTCGGAGCTTGCAGCCCGAAAGGCCTGCATGGCCGCGACCCGGTTCATGGAGTGGCGAATCAGGTCACCGTTAACGCGGTTGTCCTCGACGGCCTGCTGGAGAACCTCAAGCACGGAGTCGCAATCGGGTGCGGGCAGGGCTGCGATCGCTTGCTGCAACGAGGCGACACCGCCTGGCCAGGCATTCAATGCCTCGAATCGACTTTCCAGCTCGCCGTGCGCCGCGCCAAGTTGATCCAGCGCACCGGCGGCGAGCACCTCTCGCTGGCGGGCAAGCGCCTGAGCCAGAGGCAGCAGGATTTTCATCACGGGGCTGTCGTGGAGCACGGCGATCTCCTGCGGATTTGATCAGCGTGGTGAACCGGGGCCACGGCCGATCGCCATGACCGCGTTTTCGACCAGCGAACGCGAAAGGCTGCCGTAATCGATTTCGAAATCACCGGATTGGATCCGCTGCTTCAGCGCGTTCAGCAGCTCGTGGTCGGCCATCTCACCTTCGGCCTGCTTGGCAGCAGCGGCCACCAGAACCCCGGCGGCAACCTCAGGCGTACGCACACTGAGCACCGCCGCTGGCGCGAGTGCGGGCGCGCTGGCCGGGGTGGCCGCCACATCGCTCCGATTGACGACCGTTGCCGGCGCATTGGTAGGCAAAGAACCCGGCTGTACTGACTTGATGTTCATCGTCTCACCCCTCGCTTCAAAAAGAGTCCAGATCGGTCTGACCTGTCACACCGACGACCCGGCGGCGCCTTCACAGCGCAATGTCCACCAGGCCGACCCGCACCACCACTGCATTCAACGACCGTCCGTCGCCCAGCTTGATCCGGATGTTCTCGCCAACGGCCCCGGCTTGCTGGGCCACACCGTCGGCAGAGATCTCGAACGCCTTGCCCCGAACGCGGACCGTCAACCGATCCCCTACCTTGATGACGGTCAGCGCGCGCAAAGCGTTTAGCGCGACGGTGGAGTTCTCGCGCAGTGGGCGCGATGTTTCGCGGCCCAGCACCTGCGACAGCTCGGTGGCCGCCCCGGTCGGCTCAGCCGCGAGATCGGCCTCGACCACGCGCACATCGTCCTCGCCGAGGCGCACGCCGGCATTCAACGGGCGGGCACTTCGTACCACCTGGGCCATGCCACGCACGCGCACCGTCAACGTGCCGCGCCAGGCCGGCCGCTCACAGGCCAGAGTCAGGCTCATCAGGCCCAGCCAGTGCTGCCGGTTGGTCCCGGCGATGCTGGGCCGCTGCAGGCAGGCGGGCGGCATCACCTCGTCAGCCGGCACATCCACCACCACGCGGTAGGCGACGCGACCGGTCTGACCCTCGACATGCTGTGTGATCAGCGTGAGCCAGCTCACGCCGGCCGCTTCGGCGGCGAACCCCGGCAAGGGCAGGCCCGGCAGCAACCCCAGCAGCAGCACCTGCAACACGAGAGCGATACGGCAGGCCTTCATCGCGGCATGCCTGCGGTCAGTTCGGTGCTGCGGCCCTCGGACGCAACAGGCACCAGCAGGGGCATCAGACGGCCGGCCGCGTCACTGGCCAGCGCACACCAGCCCGGCGGCTGGGGCCACATGGCAGGCGCGGGCAAGAGGTGACGCCAAACCGGTGTCGGCGAGGCGTCATCGGCTTGCACCTGGCACGTCGGCAACACAGCATCGCGAGCGCCCACCCTCAACAGCAGGCCGGCTGGCAGCCTGCGGTCCGGATCGGGGCTGGCGTCGTCATCGAGGCTCGCGGCCTGCAGTGCGTACACCGCCGCCCAGCCCTCGGGCTGTTGCACGGGCAGCGCCATCGGACGCCAGTAGTCCAAGGGAACGCGAATGACGACGCCCTCATCGTGGGCATCCACACGGCCACCGACCAGGCCGATTCGGTCGCCAGCGGCAATGCACAGCGGGTCGTCAATCGACAAGCCGTGGAGTTCGATGCGCACCGCCTGTGCGCCGCTGCTGGCGTCGCGCACGACCACCGACGGCAGCATCGCCACCGCCCGCTCCACCTCAGCCCAGACTTCGGTGGCCACCGACACCGCCCGCTGCAGGCTGTGGTGGTTGAGCTTGAACACCGAGCGCCGGGACTGCACCAGCAGTTCCTTCACGACACACTCGATGGCGGGTCGAGTGGCCACTGGCGTGCGCGCCTGGCTGGCGTGCAACTGGCGCGCCTGGTCGATACTCGCGCGCTGAAACTCCTCTGCATCGGCCTGCATCTTCGAGGCCATGACCTCGGCCCTGGCGTCATCCATGGGGACGACAACCGGTGCCTCAGGAGGCGACAAGTCGGAGGTTGGCAGGTCGTCGGATGCAGGACCTGTCGTCGATTCCTGCGGCGACGGTAACCATCGGCGCCAAGGCCGCAGATCACGCCGGTCGGATACCTGACCTGTCGTCGATTCCTGCGGCGACGGACCGTGCGGTGGGCCCGCCAGAACCGACAACCACGCCTCGGCAAAAGCTGCGTCGTCTTGCAAGGCACGGGCATGCCGCAAGTTTTCGAGCACCGTTTCCAGACGCTGGGTGAGTCGATCGAACTGATCGGGCGGCACGACAAACGGTGCCTGGGGGTCAGCGCTCTCGAAGCGCCCGGCCAGCGCGTGAGCGCAGCGGGAAAAGCCCGGTAGCTCGATGGTGCTCAGCAGATCACCAAGCTCCTTGGCGGCCCAGCGCGTGCGCAACCGGGCCGGGCCGCTGGCCTGGGCGTCGCTGCGCTTCAATGTCGACAACAGCTCGTCGGCATCCAGCAGGAAAAGCTCGGAACGCTCCATCGCTGCTACGGGCTCAGCCGGCCTGAGAAATGGCAACGGTCGAATGCACGTCCTCGTGCAGGACCGCCAGTTGCCAGGACAGATGGCCGAGCTCGGTGTGCAGTCGAATCAGCTCTTGACGCCTGACGACACCGGTGCTGTCGGCCATGGCCCTTTCGCTGGTGTGCAGTTCTTGCAGTCGCTGCACCGCGTCGAGGATCGCCTGAAGCTGCTGATCGAGCCGGCCGAACTCGGTCACGCGGTCATGGATCGCCATTCCCGCCAGCAGGGACAGCCCGGTGTTGACCGTCGCCTCCCGCGCAGCACGCAACTCGCCTGCGAGCGCGACCAGGGCCGCCACTGCCTCGTCATGCGTGACATGAGCGCCGTCGGCGCCATCGATCAGCGCAAGCGACTGCGCCTCCAGCCTGCCGCTGAACTCGAGCGCTTGGCTCAGATTCAGGCCAATCTCCACCCACAGACCATATGGCGGCTCGGTCAGAGTCGGGACCACGGCAACCGACGGCGCCACCGCATCCGCATTGATCACCTCCACCTTGTGCACGATGCGTGGCTCCGCCGACGTCGACGTCACGCCGACCCGTCGGGCTCCGACGCGCCAGCACAGCAAGGCGAGAAACGCGGCCAGGGCACCGCCCCCGGCAAGGCGCCGAGGCCACGCCGTGCCTGCCGCCGACGGCGATCGCAGATTCGGGTTGTCCAGCCGCCCCAGCACCTCGCCGCGCAGGGTGCGGAACTGATCAGCCAGCAACAACGCCTTCTTCAGGCGCGGCGCACCTGCATCGGCTGCCAGCTCGGGAACCAGGGCGAGGCCGACTTCATTGCCCCTGGCCATGTGTTCGTCGAGCAGCAGGCGCAGTTGCGACATGTCGGTCACGCTGGCATCGCAGCCGCACGGGCCGGGCGGCGACATGACGGACAGCGTGTCGCCAGGCGCCGGCGCAGCGACAGGCGACACGCTGTCTGTCACCTCGCCCGGCGCTACGCTGGCGCCCGAGGGCTCGCCGAGTTCGCTGAAGCCGGAGCGCAATCGGGACAGCTTGTTCAGGGTTGCCGAGACCGTCTGCAGGTCAGACAACAGTTTGAGGTCGGAGACAGCGAACGTTCCTCCTCGCAGGCGCTGTTCCAGCGCGATGGCGTCGCGGCTGGCGATCTCGAGATCATCAAACAGCGCAGGCTCCAGCAGGTTGGGACGGTCCAGCGATCGGTGGACGTCGCTGCGCAACAGGGCCCAGCCTTGCAGGGCCTGCTGCTGGGTCTGCCGCCACTCACCCAGGACGACGGCCGCCAACAGCAGCACAAAGGAGGTGACGCAGAGCGCAGCCGTCAGACCGGACACCACGGCGGGTGAGAAGGCGAGCTGTTTTTTCATCGCAGTACCGCCCGGTCAGGTAAGCAGGTCGATCGAAGACGGCACCTCGAGCGGCGCCGGGCGCAGGGCAGCGTCGGCTGTTCCTTCGACCAGGCCGAGCACATCGCAGACTGCAGCACCCAGCAGCGGCCGGCCGGCCGACTGGAGCACCACCGCCCAGGCCGGTGCAGCCGAGTCGAGTTCGGTGTCGAGCAGGCGGGACGCCGAGGTCGCGATCACCGGCCCGTGATCGGTGGCGGCCAGCCAGAGGGGTCCACCGTCGGCGTCGCGGCCGATCCAGCCGGCTTGGTCGATGCGGCCAACACGGGCTACCCTGTCGGCCGGCAAGGCCAGCACATGGCTGCCGATGCGCACACGCACGACGAAGCTGGCCGTAGACATCAGACGGCCCACAGCCTGCGCAAGGTCAGCCCGAGGGCGACCAGGCTGGCAGCCGCAGCCGCCAGCAGGCTGAACCCCAACTGCTCCAGCGACTCGGCCTGGCGCGTGAGCAGGCGCTCGGCACCGAGGCGGTAGTTGCTCAGGGCAGCCATGTAGCTGCGGTGGTACCAGCCCAGGACCTCTTCGCTGCGAACGTAGTTGCCAGCGCCCGGCGCGGCCGCCTGCAAAGTCGTGAGGTTTGACACCAGCTCGTAGGTCACGACGAGCAGCCCGTCGATGTAGCCGCGCCGTGACTCTTCCGGCAACAGCTCGATATAGCCACTGCGCAACTGCGAAGCGATGCGATCGACATCGAGGTGGCCGATGAACCGGATGTTGTCGGGAACCGCAAACAGCAGCCCATGGTTGGTCATGTCGAAGCTTTCGCCTTCCGGCAGTTGCAGGCTTGCCAGCACGGTCTCGTTGCCGCGCACCAGCGTCAACTCGACCCGGCTGACGGGCCGGTCGGTCAGCAACTTGTAGACATCCCAGACGAAACCGGCTTCCTTGCCGTTGACGAGCTTCACCAGGTCGCCCACCTCGACAAGCGCCAGTGCCGCCGGTGACCCCTGCGCCACGGCTTGGACGACCGCGGGTGCGGCCCGCAGCGGCGGCTCGGCTCGCGCGTTCTCGAAGGTGGCGATGTTCTGGATGGCCCGCTTGAGCAGGTCTTCCTCGGGCGAGAGCGCACGCCGGAGTTCCGGCGACAGGCGGTCGGCAGGAAGCAGTGCGGTCTGGATGGTGGGCGGGTACTGCAGCAGCGAGGGCACCTGCATGCGTCGGGCCTGCCAGGCCTGGGCCGTCGAAAGCACGCCCCAGGCGGTGACCGCGACCCAGACCACCAGCGCGGCTGACAGCAGCAGGCCGACGGCACCCAGCCACTGTTCCATGCCGCGCAATGCGCGCACAGCGGGTCTGGCTGTCGGCAGAGGCGCCGGCGCACCAGACAACGGCTTTGAGGCGTCCTGCGCGGCGGCGGCGGTACCGAGGCGCTGTCGCAGGTGTTCAGCCACCGACGGATCTGCGCCTGTGCCGGGCACCTCTGCAGCGGCGTCGTCACGCAGCGACGAGGCTGCGCGCGGTCCCGACTTCGAGCGAAAGCGCGCCAGCCACGCCGAAACTGCCAACTTGTTCAAACAGTTCTCCGATAACGGTTGTTGGCATCGAGGCCGAAACTCGACCGCAGTTTGTCGACATCGCGATAGCGCGAAGCCATCACCAGCCGCTCGCGCCGCTCATCCATCAGGGCACGCGTCGTGACCAGCACGGGCACCCAGAGCCCCGGCCGGTAACTCTCGATCGTGGCGCTGCGCACCTGCATTCGATCGGTATCGAGACTGACACGCACGGTCAACACGGCCTGCTCGCCGCCGTCGAACAGCGTGAGTTCATCAAACGCCGATCGCGACAACACATAACTGCGCCCGGCGATTCGCATCGCCCGACCTGCGCACGAAAAATCCACCAGGGTCTGGCGCGTGGGCTCGTCCAGCACCAGCACACGCCCGGGTGTGAGGCCGACTTCCTGATGCCAGGCTTGGTCCGCCGCCTGCGAACTCGCCGTCTTTCGGGGCAAGAGGCGCAGACCTTCATAGATCTCAAAGACGGTATGCGGCAGCTTCATTTCAACAGCCGCGCGTCGCATCAGTTCGACCGCGTCGCTGACCTTTCTGCTATCTGAGTCGAGCACCTGTTGCGCCGCACTCAGCCGCTGCCGCAGTTGGGCCTGCAGGTACTCGAACTGTTCGAGACCGGCCAGCGAGACATGCAGGGCCTGGGCTGATTCGTCAGCAACCATCACCGGCTCGGCTGGTGTTGCGGCCACCGGTTCGATTCGCGCGTCGAACCTGCCGAAAGGCCGGCCGGACTGCAGCCGCTCGGTCCGCCAGGCCCACAGGCCAAACGTGAGAACGAGCAGCGCCAGCGCAGCCAGTGCGAGCACCACGCGCACACCGGGCAAGGCCCATTGCGCCAGCAACCAGTCAGACATCACCGCCCTCCCCGCCACCACTCACCGCCGGCGTACCGGGCAAGCCGACCGGGCTGCCTGTGGCCCATCGGCGCACCACGTCGCAGATCTCGGCGACATCCGGCTGCGCAAAGGCCACCGAGATGTGCGCGTTCAAGACCGCAAGGATGGCCTCTGCACGTTCGGGCAACAGGTCGGCGCTGGCACGATTGAGCACCACCGTGATCGGCGCCTGAGGGGACAGCGCCAGCGCTGCGAAGTCGGGGCGGTCCAGCGCTGCCGCCGCATGCGCCCACGACAGGCGACGCGATGCGTATATGCCTTCCAGCCCGCGTGGACTGGGGGTGATCGCCACGGCAGACATCATGTGGCGCAGCAACCGACTGCCAGCCAGACGCAGCCACAGCGTTGCCCACCAGGTGCCATATCGGTAAGCGCCATAGGGAGCGGCGTCGACACCCAGGTAGGGGAAAAGCGCCAGCATCGGGACACCGTCAATTCCAGGCAGTCTGCCGCTCATCGACAGCAGCCATGTTGCGGCCAGCCCCACGCCAACCACCGACGAGGCCCCTGCGACCCGATCGCTGAGCGCTTGCACCTGTGGGGGCGACGGGAATCTCGGATCCAGATCGAAACGCTCGCACCCCAGGCCAGCTTGGTCGCCGCACCCCATCAATGCCGACGTGATCGGATCTGGGAGTCGAGGAAACTGGATAAGAAGCACGAATGTTCATTTAATGTTGTTTACGCGGTTGTTCAGAATCGTTGGTAAATGGGCGGTCAAATCCACACCAGAGCAACCATCACCACACCCGAACCCGCCGGATGAACCGAGCCTAACCTGCCAAGGCCGATCACCAGTCAGAGCAACCGATGGGCAAACGAGCAGGAGTTCACGAATACGATGACATTAACATGATAAGAGCGTTTAATGTGTAAATCGATTATCGTATTCTAAGGTCACTGTAGCTGGGTATCTCGCCCCATAGGAACGGACATGACTGTTTGCATCGTTGATGACAACGCCCTGGTGAATTCACAACTGAAGCTGTTGCTGGCACAGGCAGGCATCACGGACACGCTCGCCTTCACAGACCCCCGCGAGGCCTTGCACTGGTGCATGGCATCCCCGCCGGAGTTGGTTCTGCTGGACTACAACATGCCGGAGATGGACGGCCTGGCGTTCCTCGATGAACTCCATCGCCACGACAGCACACGCGATGTCCCGGTTGCCATGGTGTCGGGCTGGGCCGTCGAGAGCATGCGGCGCAAGGCCTTGCAGGCGGGCGCCATTGACGTCATCGGCAAGCCTTTCGTGGCCGAGGAAATGGCGCTGAAAGTGTCCAACCTGCTGCGGCTGGGCAACCTGAGACGCAAGCTGACCGGGTCCGTCGAACTGCTGGAGTCGGCTGCAGCCGTCACCGAGCATGAGCTTTGTCAACCGGACGGCGCCGTCATCGAACTGATGGACCGGATGCTGGCCATTCGCAGCGATCGCAGCGGGCATTCGATGCTTCGTACCGGCTTGTATGCCGCAGCCATCTCCGCGCACCTGGGGCTTAACGAAACCCAGCAATCGTTGCTCGCGCGTGCGGCACCGTTCCACGATTTCGGAGCGTGGTCGGTCCCCAGTGCCGACGGGATGCGAAAACTGCCAGTGGAACCGAGCCGCCGCGAGGCGTTGCGCAAGCAGCCCGTGCTGACCAGCCAGGTCTTTGGAGGCCACCGCTCACTGGTCATGCGCATGGCAGCGCAGATCGCCCTGTCGTGCCATGAGCACTGGGACGGCAGCGGGGCACCTTACGGGCTGGCAGGCGAGGCGATTCCCCTGCCTGGCCGAATCGTCGCCGTGGCCGACATGTTCGAGCAGATGACCTGCATCCAGCCTGGCGGGCGGGCGGGGCTGCCTGCGGAATCGGCCGTGGCCGTGATCCACGCGGACGAGGGCTGCCAGTTCGACCCCACCGTTGTCGCCGCTTTCGTGCTTGCGCTGCCGACGATTCAGGTGCTCATGCAGCGCCAGCGCGAGGCAGCAGCGCCGACCGCCAGTCATTAGGGCCAGCTGACAGCCCGCCCCATCCCGACTTAACTTGATGTGACCACCATTTCATGATGCAAACTGAGCTCCACGACCTCCACCTCGAAACCCGAAAGGGTCGCCTTGCCGCGGCATTTGGTGGCCTTGCACACCATGTCCGCGTGCTCGCGACTTTGGGCACGATCGACACCCCACAGGTCGAGATCGCTGCAGATGAGTCCTGGTTCGACGTGACCTGGCGGGACATCTCGTTGCGCTTCGCGCTGCGCTGGCTGCCCTCGGATCCAATCGCATCGAGCGAGGCAAGCAGCAGCGCAGCCAGTGGGGTCCGGTCGTTCGCGACCATGGTGTGCCTGGATCGTCGGCGCCTGTCGATGAACCTGCCCGCACATCTGGCCCACTACCGGTTGGGCCATGACGGCGCCTTCTATGCCTTGAGCGCCTGGGAGCACTCCCCTTCGCTGAATGTGTTCAACGCCACCGACGTGGTCGATCTGCTGGCCGATGGCATCGACCAGTCGCTGGAACTGGATCGCATGAGCCCCCTGGCCACCCGACCCTACTGAGCACTCCGATGCCGACCGAGACGGGTTGAAATGCCCTGCGCGCGGCTGGCTGAGCATGCCAGCTGCTTGCATCAGAAACATCTCGCGCGCCGCTCTTCCGCTCGCGCAGCCAGCCAAACCAGGGCTTGTTAGCTGATGCAAGCGAAGTCCATCAGCGATCAGTACAAAGCTGATGAAGGCGCCGAACATGCACAAATGAAGTGAGCGGTTCGGTGCGACCAAGCGACCGGGCAAGACCCACCATGCCGGCGCGTCCTGCGTCTGAATGCCAAACCGCTTGGGCGGGCAGCGCCACGTGCAGAAGTGTTGTGCGACTTACGGGATCGCATTGAGAACGTTCCATCTGGACAGGCGCACGCTGCCTCGCTGCAAAGGCAAACCGCGCTCGACCTGGGCAAGTTGGGCTTGGGTGGTCTGCATGCATGAAATGTCTCGACATGCCAACCGCCAGGACAAATTGCGTGGACTCACGCCTAAACAAAGGCTTACTTACAGCCGTATACTATCCAAATCTGTTTTTATTGACCTTAAAGGGCGTTTTACTCAGTTTAACGCTTAAGACGCCCGAATGAGCCCCCCCATCACCCGATCAGCCTTTGTACCAAGTGCACCCAGAAGGCGCCTCGGCAGGTTGTACCTGTCGTGGCCTCAGCCCACAGGGGCCGGCGGGCAGATCTTCAGTGTTCTCCTGAGCCGTTGATGCTCGCCTGGGCACCGCTGTGAAGAAGCCGCAGACACCCAAACGACGGCTGATCAGCTCGGGCATCCACCTGCGCCTGGAAAGCCTGTTGCAGGCGGCGCTTTTACTCGCGCCAGCCTGGGTACGCGCCACGGGTAACGAGACCAGCAGCGCACTCGAGGCGGAGGCGAGCGACGCCCACCCGCTGCCACTCGCAGAGCCGCGCGAGGCCGAAGCTTCAAGCCAGAGAGACGACGCCCCTGCCGATCGCGCGACGACGGACACCTCCGGCGAGGAACCGGCGACGGGGCAAGCGCCGGACGAGGAAGCGGCGCCGGCGGAAGAGGCCGTCCCGGCAACAGATCCGACGATCGTCGAGAGCAGCGAACCCGCCGCAGCCAGCGGAATGCCAGTCAGCGTGGCCGAATCGTTGCCGATGGCCCAGGGCGCCGCAGCGTCGTCGGCATGGGGCTCTCTCGGCGCGCTGGCGGGCGTCGTTGGCGGCGCAGCAGCGTTGGGTGTAGCGGCGGGCTCGTCCTCGTCGTCCAAGCACACGCCAACGCCAACGCCAACGCCAACGCCAACGCCAACGCCAACGCCAACGCCAACGCCAACGCCAACGCCAACGCCAACGCCAACGC
>CANHOE010000043.1 GCA_947462175.1 Burkholderiales bacterium
CGACAGGTGCGGGGCTCTCAGCGCAGCCACAGGCAAGTGGCAACCGCCTTACTTGGCCTTCTTGATGCGCGAGATCTTTGTGCCTTCGATGCTCAGGCTGGCCATCAGGCCCGACTGGTCGAAGATGAATGCGTAGGCGTCGTCCTTGAGGGTCGACGAAGAGAGGTTCTTCGCGAGACCTTCGTTGGCAACGACCACCGTCGGGCCGACGCCGATTTCCCAGCCCTTGGTGTCCTCGATGTATTTCACCGCTTTGGGGCTCATCAGGAACACCACGTAGCCGTAGGACTCGGCACCGGCTTGCCATCCCCAGGAAGCAGAAACGGAGTTGAAGTAGCCGTTGAAGGTGCCGCCTTTGGTGAGCACGCCTTCACCGTAGCTGCCACCGAAGATCAGACCCGCCTTGACGATCTTCGGAAACACCAGGATCGCCCGGGCGTTCTTCGACAGGGCCTCGGCGGTCGGGTTGGTTTTGTAAAGCGTTTGCAGGGCCTGGGCGGCGTCCTTGTTCAGGTCTTCCGCAGTGGCTGCCAGAGCGGTGGTGCCGATGATCCCGAGCGACAACGAGGTGGCTGTGACGAGGATCATCTTCAATGCGTTGCGTCGAATGGTGCTCATGGGGTTTCCTGATAAGGGTGGGTCAAGGCATGCACCTTACGTCTCCGATGCGCCATCCGCTGTGCGCCACCGGACAGACGCGGTGTGCGCCCGCACGCAGCGCTGCTGTAGGACGGCGCCGATGCGCCTCGGCCGGGTGGCTCACACTTCCACCCGTGAGGTCTTGCCCGGGAGTGCCACATGCCGATTGCCTACGTCAGACACCTGACCAGCCGCCACCGCACCACGCAAGCTAATCGCCATCTCGGCTTCGCGCTGTGCTTCGTGGCCGGTGCCATCAACGCCGGTGGCTTCCTCGCGGTGCAGCAGTACACCTCGCACATGACAGGCATCGTGTCCTCAATGGCTGACCAGATCGCGCTGGGCGCCTACGATCTGGTCTGGGATGGTGCCGGTGGACTGCTGTCGTTCCTGGCGGGTGCGGCCACGTCTGCCATGCTGGTCAATTACGCCCGCCGGCACCAGATGCACAGCGAGTACGGCCTGCCGCTGCTCATCGAGGCCTTGCTGCTGCTGTGCTTCGGCGTTCTGGGCGCATGGCTGTCGCACATCGAGGGTCTGTTCGTGCCTGTGACGGTGATGCTGCTGTGCTTCATCATGGGTTTGCAGAACGCGGTCATCACCAAGCTTTCGCATGCGGAGATCCGCACCACGCACATCACCGGCATCGTGACCGACATCGGCATCGAACTGGGCAAGCTCCTGTACTGGAATGGCGCCACCGGGCCGGAACGCCACCCGGTGCGTGCCGACCGCCAGCGCATTGCCGTGCTCTGCGGACTGGCGGGCTGCTTCTTCGTGGGTGGGGTCACCGGTGCGATCGGCTTCAAGCACGTTGGCTACGTATCGACGCTGCCGCTGGCACTGATCCTGGTGGTGCTGGCTGGCGTCCCGGCCTTTGACGACCTTCTGGCCTGGCGACGCCGTCGCTGAGTGGGTCAGCGCACAGACGCTGCTCTCATCGCGGCGCATCGTGCGCCATCGGGGCGGCAGTTCGCCTGCGCTTTCATCGCTTTCGCAAAGGCACCGACATGACCAGCCGAATGCAAGTCGCCGCTGTCGAGCAGTTTGGCCAGCCACTGGCGATGCGCGAATGGATCGTGCCGACACCGGGCGTGGGTCAGATCCTGGTCAAGACCGAAGCCTGCGGCGTGTGTCATACCGACCTGCACGCGATGCGCGGCGACTTTCCCATCAACGCAGCACTGCCGTTCATTCCGGGCCACGAGGGCATCGGGCGGGTGGTCGCGATGGGACCCGGCGTCACGGCGGTGAAGGAGGGTGACCGGGTCGGCGTGCCGTGGCTTTACTCGGCTTGTGGACACTGCGAACACTGTCTGGCCGCCTGGGAAACCGTCTGCGGCCAGGCGGAGTTCGGCGGCTACACGAAGAACGGTGGATTCGCCGAATACATCGTTGCCGACCCGAACTACGTCGCTCACATCCCGACCGGTCTGGCCGCAGTGGATGCAGCGCCGATCATCTGTGCCGGGGTCACTACCTACAAGGGACTGAAGGAAACGCAGGCACGACCAGGCGAGTGGGTGGTCATCTCCGGCGTCGGCGGCCTGGGACATCTGGCGATCCGATATGCGAAGGCCATGGGCCTGCACATCTGCGCCGTCGACATCGACGATGGCAAGCTGGCACATGCGATGCGCCTCGGCGCCGATGCCGTCGTCAATGCAAAACTCGACGATCCTGTGGGCGAGGTGCGCAAGGCGACAGACGGCGGGGCCCATGGCGTGCTGATCACCGCGCCGTCGCTGGCTGCGTTCCACCAGGGCGTGGCCATGACACGCAAGCGCGGCACCTGCGTGCTGGTGGGGTTGCCTCCCGGCGAGTTTCCGGTGCCGCTGTTCGACGTGGTGGCCAACTGCATCACCATCCGCGGCTCGTTCGTGGGCACGCGGCATGACATGGCCGAGGCGCTGGCCTTCGCCGCTGCAGGGCAGGTCAAGGCCGACATCGAGTTGCAGCCCTTGTCGGCGATCAACGCGGTGATGGAGCGCTTGCAGCGCGGCGAGGTGGCGTCAAGGGTGGTGATCGACATGAGCGACTTGAGCGACATCGGACCGGCGCGATGAATCAAACAACGCTGATCAAGCCGACCGACTGTTGCTGACTGCTGTCGCACTGAGCGCGCCCGAATGGGGGCAAACGCAGCAGATTTCGCTGCTTTCGGCGAGACGCTCCTCTGATCTGCGATGCTTCGGCCTGCAACTCCAGGCCACGCCTCCGTGTCACCCAACGAACTCAAGCACTTCCTGCACCGAAACGTGCCGCTGTCTCAGGCGATGCGGGTCGGTGTCGACTTGATCGAGGCTGAGCGGCTGGTGCTCTCGGCACCGAAGGCCCCCAACCTGAATCAGCACGGCACCATCTTTGGCGGCAGCGCGGCCACGCTGGGTGTGCTGGCGGCCTGGGCGCTGCTGCATACGCGGCTGATTCAGCAGGCGGTGCACTGCAAGCTGGTGGTTCAGCGCAGTGCGATGGAATACGAGGCGCCGATGTCGGGCGTGTTCACTGCCACGGCCACGCTGGCCGCGGGGGCGGACTGGGACATGTTCATGGCGGCCTATCACGCGCACGGCAAAGCGCGGATTCAGGCGCAGGCGGTGTTACACAGCGCAGGCCAACGCGCCGCGCTGTTCACCGGCGAGTTCGTTGCGGTTCGTGAAGCTGTGGTCACGACGGCAACATGAAAATCGCCGCGAAGATCGCGGCGACGATGTGGTTCGAGAGAAGAAGACAGTCCACCGGTTGGCGGCGCAATCAGTGTTTCTTCTCCGGCACACCCAGGCCGTAGCGGCGCACGGTGGACGCCCCCAGGATGTCGAAGAGTCGGGCCAGCTTGCGGTCAAGTTCGGAAAGAAAGTCGGACATTGGGCGCCTTCAAATGAAATTGAAACCCGTCAACGATAGCCGAGGCCACTGCGATTGATCAAGGTCAATGAAGCGGCCGAAGGAAGCCCCTTGGAATCGTTGATGGCTCGAAAATTTGCTGGCATGCACTCGTCCAAGGGAACAACATCAGCGCACCAAGGAGACTGCCCATGAAACCCGATGACACCGCTGAAGACGGACCATTCGCCAAACTGGTCGACGAACAACTCGAACTCGCTGCAGCCCGACTGCCGGCTCTGGAGCCGGCAGTGGCGCATCCCTCGCCTGTCGATCATGAGGAGCGGCGCGAGCCTCACACCACACTCGAAGACGTTCTGCTCGGCAACGCCGAACCCACGCCGGAGATGCTGGAGGAACTGGCGGCACTGGATGCCGCCCCGGCGCTGAGCGACGAGGAGCTGGCACGTCAGGCGCTGGCCGATGGCGGCGCCGACAACGACCCCTCCACTCCCGAGTAGTGCCAGAGCAGCGTCGGCGCTGCATAGAATCCGCGGCTATTCAAAGGGAGCGTCGAACATGGGTGCGCAGTGGAAAGCCAAGCACAAGGACCTCGCTGCCAATGCCAGGGGGCAACTGTTCGGCAAGCTGGCCAAGGACATCATGATCGCGGCTCGGCAGGGCCCCGATCCAGCAGCGAATTCGCGTTTGCGACTGGTCGTCGAGCAAGCGCGCAAGGTCTCGATGCCGAAGGAGACACTGGAACGTGCGATCAAGAAGGGCGCGGGCCTGACTGGCGAGGCCGTGCATTTCGAGCATGCGCTTTATGAAGGTTTCGCGCCGCACCGCGTGCCGGTGATGGTCGAGTGCCTGACCGACAACGTGAATCGGGCCGCGTCTGAAATGCGCGTGCTGTTCCGCAAAGGGCAACTCGGCGCCTCGGGCTCGGTGGCCTGGGATTTCGACCACCTGGGCATGATCGAAGCCGAGCCGATCGCCGCCGGCGCTGACCCGGAGCTGGCGGCCATCGAGGCCGGCGCGCAGGATTTCGAGGCGTCCGACGATGGTGCCACCCTGTTCCTGACCGACCCGACCGACCTCGATCTGGTCAGCCGTGCGCTGCCGGCGCAGGGCTTCACCGTGCTGTCTGCGAAGCTGGGCTACAAACCCAAGAGCCCAGTTTCGCCCGCCAGTCTCAGCGCTGAACAGCTGGAAGAGGTCGAAGCGTTTCTGGCCGCGCTGGATGGCAACGAAGACGTGCAGAACGTCTATGCCGGATTACAAGGCTGAGCACCACTCAACACCCAACATGAACGACACCGTGACCAAACCCCCGCTGCCCGACCACCTGTCGATCGACGCCCGCAGCCCGCACCATGTGGCTGCCGTGTTCGAGCACTCGGTCGGCATCCGTTTCAACGGCAAGGACCGCGGCGATGTCGAGGAGTACTGCATCAGCGAAGGCTGGATCAAGGTACCGGCCGGCAAGGCAGTGGACCGCAAGGGGCAGCCGCTGCTGATCAAGCTGAAGGGCCAGGTCGAGGCTTTCTACCGCTGAACGTCCGGCAGGGCGCTGCCCCTGCTGACGCTGGCACCGTCGCCAGGCCGCAGCGTCCAGAAGGACAGCGACGACGCGATCGTCAGCACGCCCAGCGTCAGGAACGCGTGGTGCAGGGCGCCGATCATGGCGGCGCGATCCGTCTGTGGCAGCTCGCCCAGGTACCAACCTGCGACCAGTGATCCGCAGGCCAGGCCGAAGCTCAGTGACAGCTGCTGCATCGAACTGGCGATGGTGCTTGCCATGCTGGAATCCGGTGTGTCGATGTCGGCATAGGCCATCGAATTCATGCTCGAAAACTGCAGCGAGTTGAAGAATCCCTGCGCCAAGCCAAGGCCGATGATGGCCGCCAATGGCGTCTCCTGATCGACCGTGGCGAACAACAAGATGGTGATGCCGATCATCACCGTGTTGACGACCAGAACCTGCTTGTAGCCAAAGCGCCGCAGCACCGGCTGCGACACCAGTTTCATGCCCATCGCGGCGAGCGCGGTGGGCATCATCAACAGGCCGGACTGCCAAGCCGGCAGGCCCAGCCCGAGCTGGTACAGCAGCGGCAGCAGGAACGGCAGACCGCCGACGCCCAGTCGCGTGACGAAGCCGCCGACCACCGACACGCGGAAGGTTCGGGTCTTGAACAGGCCGAGCCGGAGTAACGGATAGGCGGTATGGCGCGCATGCCAGACGTAGCCTGCCAGCAGGCTGATCGACAGCAGAAACAGGACCGCGAGCGAGGTGGCATCTATGCGGTGCTCGCCAAAGATTTCCAGCAGCCATGACAGCAGCGCGATGCCACTGCCGAACAGCACCAGGCCGATCACGTCCAATGGCCGTGGCGAGTCGCCCCGGTAGTCCGGCATGTGGCGATGGATCATCCACAGTGCCATCAGACCCACTGGCAGGTTCACGAAGAAGATGACCCGCCAGGACCATGCATGCACGATCAGCCCGCCGACGGTGGGCCCGAGCAGCGGGCCGATCAGCGCCGGGATGATGACGAAGTTCATCGCCGTCAGCAGCTCTGACTTGGCAAATGTTCGGATGATGGCCAGCCGGCCGACAGGCATCATCATGGCCGCGCCGATGCCCTGAAGAATGCGCGCAGCGACCAGCATCTGCACATTCACTGCCAGGCCGCACAGCATCGAGGCGACCGTGAAGATCGCCACTGCGATCATGAACACGCGCCGTGTGCCGAAGCGGTCTGCCATCCAGCCGCTGATCGGTATGCAGACGGCCAGGCTCAGGATGTAGCTGGCAACCACCGCCTTCAGGCTCAGCGGCGTGACCTGCAGGCTGGCCGCCATCGTGGGCACGGCGGTGTTGACGATGGTGGCGTCGAGCTGTTCCATGAACAGCGCCGTCGCAACGACCCAGGGCAGGTACCTCTTGGTGGTCGAGTCGAGCAGGGGTACAGCCGGCATGTTCGATTCTCGAGCAGTTCCTCGGGCCGGGCGGGAGCCCTACCCAGCGGCCTTTCCGGCGACCGGGTCGCTCATTCGCTGGAGGCACCGCGCCACTCTGTTTTGCCGAAGCCGTCCTCGCCGAGCAGGGTGTAGTAGATGCCGATGGTGGCCAGCGTCTGGGTGCGGTCGCTGCCTGTCTGGTAGCTCGCATTGCGGTGCGACCAGACGTACTTCAGCGCGATCGCATGCGGGCCGCTGATGCGCATCGTGAAGGCGCTCTCGACGCGCGTGACGTCATCGCTGCCGGCCGAGCGGTTGGTCAGGCTGCCCAGGTAGTAGCGCTGTCCCGACACCTCTGCCATGGCACGGCTGCCCATCAGCATGCGCAGGTTCAGGCTCACGCGCGGCGCCAGGCCATAGTGGTAGTCGCGGTCGTTGCTGACGATGCGGCGCAAGGTACTGGCCGCCGAGTACCCCAGGCCCAGCAGGGCCGAGCCTTGCACTGCCATATCCTGGGGCAGCGACAGCTGTCCGGTCGTGCCCAGGGATAGCGCAGTGGTCGAGATGTTGAAGATCTGTGGCGACACATAGTCGTAGCTGCCGTACAGACCCCAGATCCCGCGGTAGTTGTCGCCGACCTCGTAGTCGGTGCCGAAAAGCAGGCCACGGCTGGCGATGTTGTCGATGCCGTGGCCGCTGTTCGCCACGATGCGGAAGGCGAAGTAGTCGAAGGGCCGCCGGTAGGTGTACCCCGACTTGCCCGGCAGACCGTAGTCCATCTCGAAGTCGATGACCGCTTCGTTGCGCTTGAGCTGGGTGGAGTTGCCGACCTCGTCATGGGTCACATGGCTGTAGCCCACACGCAAGCGCGTGTCGTAGGCCGGGTGGTGGTCGTTGAAGGCGCTGTCGAAACGCGATCCGTACATCAGGCGGTTCAAGCCAACTGGTGGCGAGATGGCTGCTGCACCCCATTCACGCCAGAACAGCGGCACCTTGTTGTCGCCGTGCAGCAGCAGGGTGGCCATACGGAACAGCGGCTCGCCCAGGAAGCTGCCCGCAATGCCGCTCGCGATCTGGTCGTTATAGGACGGTGGGGTCTTTTCACCGGTGATTTCCCACCAGGCGCTACCGGCGAACGTCAGCGCCGAGGCTTCCCAGTAGTTCAGGCCTGTCGAACGCCCGGCGCCGTGGTAAAGCGCGCCTTGATAAGGATGGGCGAACTGGTTGACGCGGAACGGGTCGTTGTCGGTGACCCAGCCGTGGGTCAGGTTGCGTCGAATCGAGCGCCCGCTGACGTTGTAGTCAGAGGAGCCGCTGAATGCCCGGTTGAAGTTGCTCAGCGCGAAATCGAAGCCGATGATCTCGGCAATCGGAATGGCGTAGCTCTTGTCCGGCTCCTTCGAAATGACCAGCGATTCGGTCGGCTGGGCACTGACGGCATGCCATGCGAACAGCAGCGGCAGCAGGACGAGGACGCGGGGTGACGTTCGGGCTGACGGGGTGCAGGGCATGCCGACATCTTGTGTGCCGACCGCCCCGCCGTCCATCGGATCGGCAGCGCGTCGCGTGTCGGACAGCGCCCACACGCTGTCCGCTGCCCCTACTTCTTGTTGTTGCGCCGATCCGCCAGGCTTTTCTGGATGGCGACGATCTGGGCGGTGGCGCTTTGCACCTGGTGCGCCAGCACCCGCATCTCGTCGGCCACCACGGCAAAGCCGCGGCCGGCGGTACCAGCGCGGGCGGCTTCGACCGATGCGTTCAGTGCCAGCAGGTTGGTCTGATGCGCCACCTTCTGGATCGAACCGACGATGTCACCGATCGTCTTCAGGCTGTTGTCCATGAAGAGGTTGTTCTCGACCTGGGCGCGCTGGTTCTCTTCTTCATGCTTCTGCAGAGAGATGTCGGCCAGTGCGCCCACCACCCGCAGCGGGGTGCCGTCGGCTGTCCGCTTGGTCTGGCCGCGTGCTCGGAACCAGCGGAATGAGCCGTCCTTGCAGCGCAGACGGTATTCGACATCGTAGGGCGTACGACCTGTGCGGTCGGTGAGATGCGCGGTGAAGGCGCCGACCACGCGGTCCAGATCTTCCGGATGCAGCTTCGATGCCCAGCTCTCCAGCACATCCGGGAATTCGGCTTCGGTCTCGTAGCCCACGAGGCGGCGGAACTGTTGGGACCACCAGAACGCATTCTTCGGGTTGACCGGATCGCCAGCCACCACCTCCATGTCCCACAGTCCCTCCTGAAGCATCTCGCGGCCGAGGTCGAAGCGGATCATCATCGTGTTGAGCAACTGGTCGTCTTGTACCGCTGCGGTGATGTCCGTCAGCGACCCGGCGACGCGCAGCGGCGAACCATCGGCAGCGCGGATGGTCTCGCCGCGGGCGCGGAACCAGCGATAGCTGCGGTCGCGCATGGCGAGCCGGTACTTCACGTCATACGGTGTGCGACCTGTCCGGTCGGCCAAATGCTTGCCGAAGGCAGCCAACGTGCGGTCCTTGTCTTCCGGGTGCAACCGGCTCGACCAACTCGACAGGATGTTCGGGAAATCCTTTTCGCTGGTGAAGCCCAGCATGCGGCGGAACTGATCCGACCACCAGAACGGGTTGTCGGGGTTCGACGGATCTTCCGGATTGATCTCCATGTCCCACAGGCCATCGGAGGTGGCCAGGCGAACCAGGTCGAAGCGAGTCTGCAGAGAGTCGACCTGATCGCCCATGTCTGCGACCTGTTGCGCCAGCTCCTGCTCGCGGATGCGTGCCTCATTGAGATGCGCCTGGGTGACGTCTTGCTCGTCCGACGAGCCGAAAATTCGTTTCAAGACAGCGCTCATGCTTGTGTCTCCATGTGATTGGGCAGGCAATAAAATGCAGGGCATTGAACGGGTGGCGTCACGAGCGCGCAGACATTGCAGACTCGGTTCATGGGTGGTCTTCGGCAACGTCTCTGGCTGACTTGAGCCCGGATGAACCCGTTGTAAAAAAACAGGCTGCTTGGACTTTTCGCCATGGTTGCGATGTGCGACAGTCCAAAACCGCATTCAATCGAACATCACAGAACCCAGCTCTAGAGGAGTGTCAGGATGATCAAGGTCAAGGATTTGCTCAAGAAGAAGCCGCAAAAAGTCGTCTTTTCGGTGGCATCGACCGATTCGGTGCAGACCATTCTTGAAATGATGCTGGCCAACTCGATCCGTTCGGTGGTGGTGCTGGATCAGGACAAGCTGATCGGTATCGTCTCCGAGCGCGATTGCGCACTGAAGGTGTTGTTTCGCAATCGCAAGGCGGCGGAAACCACGGCCGCAGAGATCATGACGCGCGACGTGTTCACTGTCACAGGCGAAGAGACCATCGATGCCTGTATGTTGATGATGTCCTCCAAGAACATCCGCCATCTGCCGGTGTCCAACAACGGCAATGTCGTCGGGATGGTGTCGGTTGGAGACGTGGTCAAGGAAATGATCTGTCACCAGACCGAGCTGATCACTTACCTCGAGGGATACATCCGAGGCAACAGCGTCAACGCCTACTGACGAAGCTGTCGTGGGCGAGTTTCCGCGCTGAACGGCCCGAGTTCAGCAACCCAGCTTGACTGCCGGCACCGGCCTGCCGAAAGGATCTTTCCGGCTCAGTTGGTCCCGAAGTGTGAACAAGCCGCCTGCTCTATGCTCGCCTGCCTGTCTCCACTTCACACTCTCAATTGCCTGACCTCCCTGCGAATCACATACCGTGCGTGGCCATCGTCGGCGGTGGCCCGGCCGGTTTGATGGCGGCGGAGGTATTGGCCGGTGCGGGAGTGCAAGTCGATCTGTACGACGCGATGCCGTCGGTAGGCCGCAAGTTCCTGCTGGCCGGCAGAGGCGGGCTGAACCTGACGCACGCGGAAGCTTTCGATGCTTTCGTCAATCGCTACGGGGAGCGCCGAGCGAGCATCGTCCCGATGCTGGAGCGCTTCGGCGCAGCCGAACTGCGGGCTTGGGCCCAGGGCCTGGGCATCGCGACCTTCGTCGGGAGCTCGGGCCGGGTGTTTCCTGTCGATCTGAAAGCCGCACCGCTGTTGCGTGCCTGGCTGCATCGCTTGCGTGAGCGGGGTGTGCGGTTCCATATGCGACACCGCTGGGTGGGTTGGGTGGCGTCCGACGCCTCGGCGGTGCCCAATGCGCTGGCGTTCGAGGCGCATCAGGGGCGCTTCGCAGTGCGTGCCGACGCCATCGTGTTTGCATTGGGCGGGGCCAGTTGGGCGAGGCTGGGCTCCGATGGCGCCTGGGTGCCGTCGCTGCGGTCGCAAGGTATCGACGTGGCGCCGCTCCGACCGTCCAACTGTGGCTTCGATGCCGGCCACCTCGATGCCCAAGGGCAGTTGCAGCCTGGCTGGAGTGAATACTTCCGAAGCCGCCATGCCGGTACACCACTGAAGAACGTGGCGCTCGCCTGCGCCACACCAGGTGGCCTGAAGTTCACACAGGCTGGTGAATTCGTCGTCACCAGCGGTGGGGTCGAAGGCAGCCTGGTCTATGCGGCATCGGCCGTGCTGCGTGATGCCATCGAGGTCGATGGCCATGCAGTGGCCCACCTCGACCTGCTACCGGGACGCAGCGCGGAATGGGTGGCCCGCGAGGTAGCTCACCCGCGAGGCTCTCGTTCGCTGGCGACGCATCTGAAAGGCCGGCTCGGCCTTGATGGCGTCAAGGCGGCATTGCTTTACGAATTGCTGCCGAGAGAAGCGATCGCTGATCCGCAGCGGCTCGCGGTGGCGATCAAGTCTTTGCCCCTGACGCTGCTGGCCGCACGCCCGATCGACGAGGCCATCAGCACCGCTGGCGGTGTGCGCTTCGATGCGATGGACGCGAACGGCATGTTGCGTGCGCTGCCCGGCGTGTTCTGCGCTGGCGAGATGCTCGACTGGGAAGCGCCGACTGGCGGCTATCTTCTGACGGCATGCTGCGCCAGTGGCGTCTGGGCGGGCGAGGGCGTGCTGCGGTATCTCGGCAGGCAGCCCGTGGCACACTGCGCCGCCCCCATGCGCTGAGCCTCGCCTCTGGGCGCATTTCCTTCTCATCGATTCCTGCCCGCTCGGGCCTCATCCCTTGAACAAGATCCTGCTGCAAATTGCTGACGAACTGAAGGTTCGCCCGGCGCAAGTTCTCGCTGCTGTCGAACTGCTGGATGGTGGCGCCACGGTGCCATTCATCGCACGGTATCGAAAGGAAGTCACGGGTAACCTTGACGACATCCAGCTGCGTGAACTGGAGCTTCGGTTGTCGTACCTGCGCGAGCTCGAAGAACGCCGCGAGGCCGTGCTCAAGAGCATCTCCGAACAGGGCAAGCTGACAGCCGCGCTGCAGGCTGCCATCGAAGCCGCACCGACCAAGCAGGAACTGGAAGACCTCTACCTGCCCTACAAGCAGAAGCGGCGTACGAAGGCGATGATCGCCCGCGAGGCCGGGCTGGAGCCGCTGGCCGACAAGCTGTTTGCCGACCCGCAGCTCGATCCGCTGTCGGAAGCAGCGGCATTCATCAACGCCGACGGCGGATTCGCCGATGCATTGAGCGTGCTCGACGGCGTGCGCGACATCCTGGCCGAGCGCTGGGCGGAGGACGCGGTTCTGGTGGGCAAGTTGCGCGAGTGGCTGTGGGC
>CANHOE010000044.1 GCA_947462175.1 Burkholderiales bacterium
ACCGGTTCGGGCAAGTCGGTGGGCATCAACGCGATGATCCTGAGTCTGCTCTACAAGGCCGAGGCGCGCGACGTGCGCCTGATCCTGATCGATCCGAAGATGCTCGAGATGAGTGTCTACGAAGGCATTCCGCACCTGCTGTGCCCGGTGGTCATCGACATGAAGCAGGCCGCCAACGCGCTGAACTGGGCGGTGGGCGAGATGGAGCGCCGCTACAAGCTGATGAGCAAGCTGGGCGTGCGCAACCTGGCGGGCTACAACAAGAAGATCGACGAGGCGGTGGAGCGCGGCGACACGCTGCCCAACCCCTTCAGCCTGACGCCCGAGGCGCCGGAGCCGCTGCAGCGACTGCCGCATGTGGTGATCGTGATCGACGAGTTGGCTGACCTGATGATGGTCATCGGCAAGAAGATCGAAGAGCTGATCGCCCGGCTGGCGCAGAAGGCCCGCGCCGCCGGCATTCATTTGATCCTGGCCACGCAGCGGCCCAGCGTCGATGTGATCACCGGCCTGATCAAGGCCAACATCCCCACCCGGCTGAGCTTCCAGGTCAGCAGCAAGATCGACAGCCGCACCATCCTCGACCAGATGGGCGCCGAGGCGCTGCTTGGCATGGGCGACATGCTCTACATGCCGTCGGGCACCGGATTGCCGATCCGTGTACACGGCGCCTTCGTCAGTGATGATGAAGTTCACCGCGTCGTCGCCTACCTGAAGAGTCAGGGCGAGCCGAATTACATCGAAGGCATCCTCGAAGGTGGCACGCTCGATGGCGATTCGGGCGAGATCGCCGTCAACGATGGCGGTGGGCCCGGCAACGAAAGCGATGCGATGTACGACTCGGCTGTGGCCATCGTGCTGCAGCACAAGCGCGCCTCGATCTCATTGGTGCAGCGCCACCTGCGCATTGGTTACAACCGCGCCGCGCGTCTGCTGGAACAAATGGAGAAATCGGGGCTCGTATCCGCCATGGGCACCAACGGCAACCGCGACATCATCGTTCCGGCGCGCAGCGAATGAAGCGCGCCTTCGGGTTGCTGGTGGCGTGGAGCGCGCTGACGCTCGTGCCGATGGCGGCGCACGCTGATGCGGTCGATGCGCTGAAGGCCTTCGTCCAGCAGGTGAAGACCGGTCGCGCCGCTTTCACCCAGACGGTCACCTCGCCCGACGGCGCCAAGACCAAGACTTCAAGCGGCAGTTTCGAGTTCGCCCGCCCCGATCGCTTCCGCTTCGCTTACACCAAGCCGTTCGAGCAGCTGATCGTTGCCGACGGTCAGAAGGTCTGGATTTACGACAGCGATCTGAACCAGGTCAGCAGCCGAAAGTTCACACAGGCGCTCGGCGCGACGCCGGCGGCCTTGCTGGCCGGTGGCGATCTGAACCGCGATTTCGATGTGGTGGCCGAGCCATCGAAAGACGGGCTCGATTGGGCCAAGGCCACGCCCAAAGCCAAGGACGGTGCTTTCGAATCGATGCGCATTGGCTTCCAGGGCAAGCAGCTCGCTGCGGTGGAGATCACAGACAACTTCTCGCAGCGTTCGCGGCTGACGTTTACGCAGTTCAACGCCAACATCGAGTTACCGGCTGAACGCTTCAAGTTCGTCATTCCGAAGGGCGTCGATGTCCTCGAGCAGTGAGGCGGCAGTGAAGGCGTCCGGCAAAAGGTGCAGGCGTGGCTGACCTCTTCACGATGGCGCCGACAGCGCCTTGGGCCGAGGCCTTGCGGCCGACCGTGCTGGATGCGGTCATCGGGCAATCCAACCTGATCGGCCCGGGTAAGCCGTTGCGGCTGGCCTTTGAGTCCGGCAAGCCGCACTCCATGATCCTGTGGGGGCCGCCGGGGGTGGGCAAGACGACGCTGGCCCGGCTGACGGCCTCGGCGTTCCAGTACGAATTCATCGCGCTGTCTGCCGTGTTCTCGGGGGTCAAGGACATTCGCGAGGCGATGACGCAGGCGGAGCAGAACCTTGCGCAAGGCAGGAAGACGATCCTGTTCGTCGATGAAATCCACCGGTTCAACAAGAGCCAGCAGGACGGGCTGTTGCCGTTCGTGGAGTCGGGGCTGGTCGTGCTGATCGGCGCGACGACGGAGAACCCGTCGTTCGAGGTGAACTCGGCGCTGTTGTCACGTGCGCAGGTGTACGTGCTGCAAGCCCTGACGGACGATGAACTGCGGCAGCTGTTCAAGCGTGCGCACGACGCCTTCATGGCCCAGCTTCAGTTTGAAGACGCGGCCGTCGAGGTGCTGATCGGTTACGCCGATGGCGATGCCCGGCGATTGCTGAATCTCCTGGAGCAGACCGACACGGCCGCGCGCGCGACCGCGGTGTCATCGATCGATGCGTCGTTCGTCAAAAACGCGTTGACGGCCAGCGGCCGGCGGTTCGACAAGGGCGGAGAGCACTTCTACGACCAGATCTCGGCCTTGCACAAGTCTGTGCGGGGGTCGAACCCTGACGGCGCGTTGTACTGGTTGTGCCGGATGCTCGACGGCGGTGCCGACCCGAGGTACCTGTCTCGCCGCATCGTGCGGATGGCCTGGGAGGACATCGGCCTGGCTGATCCGCGCGCGATGCAGATTGCAAACGATGCTGCCACCACCTACGAACGCCTCGGCTCGCCGGAAGGCGAGCTGGCGTTGGCACAGGCGGTCATCTACCTCGCAGTCGCCGCCAAAAGCAATGCGGGCTACAAGGCCTACAAGCAGGCGAAGGCCTTCGTGAAGCAGGACAAGTCACGCGAGGTGCCTATTCACCTTCGCAATGCCCCGACGAAGCTGATGAAGGAACTCGGCTACGGCCACGAGTACCGCTACGCCCATGACGAACCGCAGGCCTATGCCGCGGGGGAGACCTACCTGCCCGACGACATGCAGGATCCCGCCTGGTACCAGCCAGTTCCCCGCGGGCTCGAAGTCAAGATCGCCGAGAAGCTGGCGCACTTGCGTCAGCTCGACGACGACGCCCGAGGCACACCACCCGCCGAGTAGCGCACAAGCCCGCGCGGCGAGGGCACCTTATCGAAGCGCCGATGCGGTTGCGCTGCTTCGACTCAGGCGGCGGTCGCAGGGGCAAGCCAGGCTCGCCTGACTCGACGAACAGGAGCCGCCTTCGGAGCACTCCAGCTGGCATGAGCCGGCTCCGCCTGTGCCAGCAACTGGTCGCGCAGCCGCACCAGATGCTGCGGCTCGCTGAGCAGGCGCATCTGGTCGCTCACACTCAAGCTGTCGAGATCGTGCGCAGCACGCAGGCGTCCCACCAACCGGCGGCGACCGCGACCGCGCTCGCCCCACATCGTATGGCGCGTGCCCATGGCTTTTTGCACCACATCGAACAGCCACGGGTTGTTGAGTGCGTCGCGCCACTGGCTGAATTGACCTTGATGTCGTGCGTTCTGTCGGGCATACGAGGCCGCTTCGCGCAGCACGGTCGGCGTGCGTGATTCTTCGGGCGTGACGAGCAAGCCGAGTTGCCGCACCCGCTCGCCCAAGCCGGCGCGGCTGGTCAGCACCGCCAGCGGCACGGCCAGCAGCAGCGGTACGCCGACCGGAGCCAGCCACAGCAGCGTCGCTGGTTCCAGGACCAGTGCTGCGGCGCCCAGCGCCAGCATCACCACGCCGAGCAGGGCGAAGCGGTTCGCTGCATCGGCCCAGCCGATGTCGTTGGCTTCGCGCGGAGGTGACTTCCAGTCGAGCTTCAGGCCAGTCAGCGCGACGACGACGAAGATCGTGTGCGCGACCATTCGCAAAGGTGCCTGCAGCACGGAAAGCGTTCCTTCGAGCAGCGCGCCGCGCACCAATGCAGCCGTGCCGCCATACAGCGCTTGTTCACGGCGTAGCACGATGGTGATGACGCCGAGTGCGCGTGGCATCACCAGCATCGCCAACGTACCGACCCACAGGGCCATGATCTCCCCTGGCACCACGGCGTCGGTGTTGAGTGACGGGTGGCCGCCAAACAGCCACAGGGCGACACCGAGAAGAACATAAGCCAGCCACAAGGGCGCTGACAAATAAGCCAGTGCGCCGGTCACCAGCATTGCGCGGTGCACGCCATGCAGACCTGGCTCGGTCAGCAGCCGAGCGTTCTGCAGGTTGCCCTGACACCAGCGGCGATCGCGTTGAAGCTCTTCCAGCAGGTTGGGCGGTTGCTGTTCGTAGCTGCCTTCGAGGTCGTTGACCAGCCACACGTGGTATCCGGCACGGCGCATCAGGGCGGCTTCGACGAAATCGTGCGACAGGATGTGACCGCTCAAGCCACCGCGACCCGGCAGGGCCGCAAGGCCGCAGTGCTTCATGAAGGGCGCGATACGCAGGATCGCGTTGTGGCCCCAGTAGTGCGATTCGCCGAGCTGCCAATACTGCATGCCGGCGCTGAACAGCCGGCCGGTGACGCGGCCTGCGAACTGCTGGGCGCGTGCGTGGATGGTCGACAGGCCGCTCGCCTGTGGTGCGGTCTGGATGATGCCGGCGTCCGGATGGGCTTCCATCAGGCGAACCAGGCTCAGCAGACAGTCGCCAGTCATCACGCTGTCGGCGTCCAGCACCACCATGTAGCGGTAGTTCTTGCCCCAGCGGCGGCAGAAGTCGGCCACATTACCCGACTTGCGCTGCGTGCGGCGCTGACGCCAGCGGTAGTGGATGCGGGTGCTGCCGCCCATCGTGTCGCGCAACTCGGCCCAGGCGGCCAGTTCGGCGGTACGAATCGCCGGGTCGCTGGTGTCGGACAGCAAATAGACATCGAACAGCCGCGCACCACCAGCAGCGATCAGCGATTCCACCGTGGCACGCAGCCCCGCAAACACGGTCGACACTTGCTCGTTGCAGATCGGCATGACGAGCGCCGTGCGGGCGTTGGCCGCAATGGGGCGTTGAGCGACCGAACGGCTCGACAGGGCGTGCGGGTCCCCGCGCCATTGCACCCAGAAACCCATCATCGCGGTGAAGAAGCCGGCAGACACCCAGCCAAACAGGATGGAGAACAAGCCGATCTGCGCATTGCGCAGCCACTCGATGTCGTAGTTCGGCAGCACATGGTCGAGCATGACAGTGGCTGCCACCACGGACAGCGCGATCAGCGTGAGCAGTGCACGCCGTCGTTGGCTTGCGGCCTGTTTCCAGGCCGCGGTGGCGGTTGCGTTGGCGGGTGCCGGTGCTTCGTCGTCGAAGCTCGCGCGCTGTGGATCCTGGCTGCCCGCCAGGCGTGTCGCCAGTGAGATCCATCCATCCAGCATGCCACCGAGAAAACCTCGCCAGGGCCGTGCGGTCATCGAACCCCTGTTCATCGGTGGCATGCTGGCGCCGCGGCTCGGATTCAGCGCGATTGCCGGGGCGGTCGAGCCGGTACTGGCCTCGGTCCAGGAACGATTCAGGCGGGTGACATGTCGGTGGTTCATCGGGCGCTCGAAGGGACGATGAGCCTCTCAGCGCAACGTGCATGCCAGCCCCTAAAGTGCCTTATGAATCAACCACTTGAGTCAAAAACTCAGCTTGGTGTCGCCGAATCTCGGGTTTCCACTGCATCGAATCTGCTTTTCTGTCCCGGATCAGCGACAAACGACCGCCGAAGAGATCACAAGTCCTTGATTTACAAGGGCTAAAGGTTGTCGCTGCGCGGCGACAGCAGATTCGACGGTGTCGCTTCGCCCTGCACCTCGGGACGCCCGTCGTTGCGGAAGAGTCCGGGCGTCAGGCCGTGCTTCTGCAGCAGCCGGTAAAACTCGGTTCGGTTGCGATCGGCCAGGCGTGCGGCATCGGCAGCGTTGCCATCGGTCAGCTTCAGCAGCCCCACGAGGTAGTCGCGCTCGAAGCGTTCGCGTGCCTGCGCGAAGCTCAATACCTCGACGCTGGGAACACGCAAAGCGCGTTGCACCAGTGCCAGTGGCACCAGTGGCGTGGTGGTCAGCGCGCAGACCTGTTCGACCACGTTGTGCAACTGCCGCACGTTGCCGGGCCAAGGCGCAGCTGTCAACGCCTTCAAGGCCTCCGGCGCAAAGCCGTTCAGGCGCTTGCCGTATTTCTCGCTCAGGGTAGACAGGAAATGGTTGGCCAGCAGCGGAATGTCTTCACGTCGCGCGCCCAGCGCCGGCAAGGTCAGCGCGACGACATTCAGCCTGTAGTACAGGTCTTCGCGGAACTGCCCCTGTGCCATCGCCGCGTCGAGGTCGCGGTGGGTGGCCGAAAGGATGCGTACGTCGATCGGCAGCGACTGGTTGGCGCCGACCGGCCGCACCGAGCGCTCCTGCAGCACGCGCAGCAGTTTCACTTGCAGGGCCGGCGGCATGTCGCCGATCTCGTCGAGGAACAGGCTGCCACCGTCGGCCGTCTGGAACAGCCCGCGGTGGTTGGCGACCGCGCCGGTGAACGACCCCTTGACGTGCCCGAAGAGTTCGGATTCGAGCAGCGCTTCGGGAATCGCGCTGCAGTTGACCGCCACGAAGGGCTGCGCAGCACGCGGGCTGGCGCGGTGAATGGCCTGGGCCAGCAGCTCCTTGCCGCTGCCGCTTTCGCCGCAGATCAACACGCTGGCATCCGACGCAGCCACCATCTTGGCCTCTGCCAGCAACTCGGCCATCACCGTCGAGCGGCTGACGATCGGCGCGCGCCAGGCCTCGTTGGCGCCAATGGGATGGGCGGCCGGCGCGCCGAGTGCCAGCGCCTGGCCGATCTTGTCGAGCAAGGCCTTGCCGTCGAAAGGCTTGGTCAGGTAAGTGAAGACGCCGCGGGCGGTGGCTTCGACCGCGTCGGGGATGGTGCCGTGTGCGGTCAGCAGGATCACTGGCAGCGCAGGGTGTCGCTTGCGGATCTCGTCGAACAGCGCGAGGCCGTCGCGACCCGGCAATTGCACGTCGCTGACCACGAGCTGCGGCCGCCAGGCCTCCAGATGCGCCAACGCCTCTTCGGCCGAGCCGACCCCGGTCACGTGGTAGCCGGCTGCCGTCAGGCGCATCGACAGCAGTTGCAGTAAATCTGCATCGTCGTCGACGACCAGCAGCTTGGCGGTCATGAGGGCGCCTTGCGTGGCGTCGCCTTGGCTCGTGGCGACGGGGCGGGCGACCCGTTCACATCCGGCGATGCGGCGGTGGCGCCATTGGCAGGCGTTCTCGGCGCGACCGAGGAGGTCGGCCGCGGTGCCAGGCTGCGCTCGATGGCCTTCAGGGCCTCCAGTTTCTCGTTGAGTTGCTTCACCTCGCGCTGGCTGTCGCGCAACTCCTGATTGCGTCGGTCGAGCAGGTCTTCGAGTCGGCGCAGCTCCTGCAAGCGTGCCAGCAGCAGCCGGGCGATCGGTTGCCAGGGTTCTCCTTCTGGTGTGCTGCCTCGGGCCAGCGGCTCAACCAGGCTGATGGCGCGATTTTGCTCACCACCGTTGCGGGTCAGCAGCAGCGCCATGGCGAGATCAATCGAGGTATCCGGCGCCGGAGGCAGGGCGCTCAGGCGGGCGATTTCCTGGGCCAACTCGTTGAGCGGCAGGCCGCGCAGCTGCTCGTGGTTGGCCAGGGCGCGTCGCGAGGCCAGGTCACTGGGTGTGGAGGCATCGACCTGCTCCCGGGCCGCACTCGGCGTCGTGACAGCCACGCGTGGCGGCGCTGCCATGACGGCAGGCGCTGACACGGGGATCGGCGCCGGTGCACGCTGCCACATCGAGCAGCCCGACAAACCCAGCGCTGCAGTGATCGACAGAACGCAAACCAGTGGGCGCAGCGCACCTGGCCGCAGGGCCATTTCAACGTACGGAGACATGGGGCAATTCAATTCGGAAATGGGCGCCCGGCGCTGAATTGTCATCGGGCATCAACAGGTCGATCTGACCGTCATGGGCACGCACGAGTTCCTGCACGATCGACAGGCCGATGCCGCTGCCGCGCGGCGCGTCGGGTGGCTGGCGCTCGCCGCGGAAAAAGGGCTCGAACACGCGCGCACGATCGACCGCTGCGACGCCGGGGCCCTGATCCGTGACATCGATGCGAGCCCGACCTGGCCATTGCGAGACCTCGAACAAGATCCGTCCGCCGACCGGGCTGAAGCGGATCGCGTTCGACAACAGATTTCCCAGGGCGGTGCCCAATTTCTCGGCATCGACTTCCGCCTGAATCGGCCAGCCGGTCACGGTGACCCTCAGTTTGCGCGCCTGCCATTGCAACTTCTGCGCTTCGATCTGCTCGGCGATCAGAGCTGTCAGCTCGACGGGGCGGCGAACCAGCCGGCGGGCGTCGAAGGCGGCGGTGTTGAAGCGCAACAGGTCTTCGATCTGTCCCTGTAGCACCGCGGTGTTCTGCCGCAGGATGCGCGCCACCTCGCGCTGCGGTTCGTTGAGCGTGCCGGTGACGCCGTCTTCCAGCAACGCAACACCTTCGCGCAGCGCGGCCAGTGGCGTTTTCAGTTCGTGCGACACATGGCGCAGGAAGCGCGCCTTGTCGGCATCGAGCTCAGCGAGCCGAAGGCGCAGCCATTCCAGGCGCCGCCCCAGCTGGCGGACGTCGGCCGGGCCGCGCATGTCGATCGTCTGGTCGAGGCGGTTCTCGCCCAGCCCGACGATCGCCGCTTCGAGCCGCTTGAGCGGGCGCGCCAGCCAGATGCCGAAGGCCAGCGCCAGCCCGACCGCCACGGCAATCGCGGCCACGATTTGCCGTGCCAGTTCGGCACGGCCTGATTCCAGTCGTTGCAGCAGCGCCGCATTGCGCGATTCGGTCGCCAGCCGCACCTGATCGGCAAGCTCGATGTTGAGCTGGCCGAGATCGCGGAATGCTGCGGTCAGGGTCTGCTCACGGTCGCGCAGCGTCTCCGCATCGCCATTGAGCTGCTGGCGAAGTGTCTGCAAGGTTCTGTGCCACGCAACGGCGAGCGACTTGCCGCCGTCAGGCATCTCGACGTCCCGGGTGCCTGCGGCCAGCTGGTCCAGTGCCTCACTCGCCTCACGGCCGGCTTCGTCGAAGCGCTGGCGCAGCAAGGGGTCGTCCAGAACCAGGTACTGCCGCGCCGCCCGCTCCATCGTCACGCTGCGCTCGGCCAGCCGCTGCGCTGCGGCGCTCAGCGAAACCGCTTGCTGCGCGCCATCGCTGCTTTGCGTGATCAGCGCCTCGATGGTGAACAGCCCACGCAGCGACGCCGCACCGAGCAGACCGGCGATCAGCAGGAATGCAACCAGCAGCAGTTGGTGAAACGAAAAGCGGTCCAGCGAGAGCATGCGGTTGATTCTGCCTGCCGGAGTCACCGGTCCGATGCGTTCGCCGCCATGCGCTCGCCTGGCCGTCGATAATCAACGGCGACTCTCAGACGTGTGGAAACCTTGGCGTCAAACCGAGGTATGTCATTCCATTGATACTCCAACGGCCGGCAGACCCCACGGGCGCCATCGCAGAATGCCGATGAATTGCAAGATTGAAAGCTGATGATGAGACGCCTGAAGTTGGGGTGGGTGGTGGGGTTGGTCGTGGTGCTGCTGGTTGCCGGCTTCGTGGCCCGCACGCTGTATGCGCGATCGCAGGCGCGTGCCGAAGCCATCGCGCCTGCCAAGCCACCGCAGGCGATGGACCTGAGCGCGAGCGACATCGTGGTGGCCCGCATGCAGCCGTTCAACCGAACGCTGCCGATCTCGGGCAGCCTGAAAGCGGTGGACAGCGCGGTGGTGCGAGCCAAGGTCGCGGCCGAGCTGAAGGCGCTGTCGGTGCGAGAAGGCGACACCGTCACCGCAGGGCAAACGATCGGCCAGCTCGACACGCTGGAAGTCGATCTGCGTGTGCAGCAGGCCGACCAGAACGCAGCATCGGCGCGTGCGCAGTGGGATATCGCGCAGCGCGCGCTGAACAACAACCGCGCGCTGGTCGCGCAAGGCTTCATCTCGGCCACCGGGCTTGAAACCTCGATTTCGAACGAGGCAGCAGCACGCGCTACCTACGAAGCGGCGGTGGCCGCCGTCAATCTGGCCCGCAAGGCGCGTACCGACACGCGGCTGGTCAGCCCGATCTCGGGGCTGGTTTCGCAGCGACTGGTGCAGCCCGGTGAGCGGGTCGCGGTCGACGCGAGGCTGGTCGAGATCGTCGATCTGTCGCGCATCGAACTGGAGGCAGCGGTCGCTCCCGAAGAGATTGGGGGCGTCGCCGTCGGCCAGACAGCACGCCTGGCCGCCGAAGGCCTTGACGGCCCAGTCACAGCGCGCGTGGTGCGCATCAACCCGAGCACGCAGGCCGGCACGCGGGCCGTGCTGGCGTATTTGCGCCTCGATCCGCGCCCCCATCTGCGTCAGGGGCTGTTCATGACCGGCTCGATTGACCTGAGCACGGCAAGCGCGCTGACGGTACCGGTGTCCGCAGTGCGTGTCGACCAGGCGCAGCCGTATGTGCTCGCGGTGGTCGGCGACCGTATCGAGCTGCGCAAGGTCACGCTCGGTCAGCGAGGCGAGATGCCGATCGATGGCCAGATCGAGTCGGTGGTCGAACTGACCAGCGGTGTCTCGGATGGCATGGTGTTGCTGCGCGGTTCGGCTGGCGCGTTGCGCGATGGGACGCCGGTGCGCGTGCTGGATGCACCGGCGCCGGCTGCGTCGGCTGCGGGCGTCGACCGCTGACCATGTGGTTCACACGAGTTTCGATCGGCAACCCGGTGATGGCCACGATGGTCATGCTGGCCTTCGTCGTCCTGGGGCTCTTCAGTTATCAGCGGCTGTCCGTCGACCAGTTCCCGAACATCGATTTCCCAACGGTCGTCGTGCAGTTCGACTACCCGGGCGCCTCTCCTGAAATTGTCGAGACCGAGGTCACCAAGAAGGTCGAGGAAGCCGTCAACACGGTGGCCGGCATCAGCTCGCTGTACTCGCGCTCCTACGAAGGCAACTCGATCGTCATCATCGAGTTCAATCTGAACGTCGATGGACGCAAGGCAGCCGAGGATGTGCGCGAGAAGGTCGCACTGGTGCGGCCCAATCTGCGCGACGAGGTCAAGGAGCCGCGCGTCTCGCGCTTTGACCCCGCCAGCACCCCGATCTTCAACCTCGCAGTGCTGTCGCCGACCGGCAAGCAGACACCTCAGGAGCTGACCACCTGGGCCACGCAGGTGCTGCAAAAGCGTCTGGAAAACGTCCGGGGCGTCGGATCTGTCAGCGTGGTGGGTGGGGTGTCGCGACAGATCAATCTGTACCTGAAGCCAGCCGCCATGGAGGCGATGGGCGTCAGCGTGGACAACGTCATCAACGCGGTGCGCAGTGAAAACCAGGAACTGCCCATGGGCGCCATCCACTCCGTGGAGCAGGAGCGCGTGGTGCAGATCAATGCCCGGCTGAAGCGGCCGGAAGAGTTTCGCGACATCGTCGTCGCTCGCCGCGGTGCCGCCACGCCGGGCACCGGCAATGCCACAGTGAGCGGTGGCTCGCCAGTGAAGCTGTGGCAGGTAGCCGATGTGGTCGACGGCCCGCAAGAAGTGGAAAGTTTGGCTTTGTACAACGGCCAGCGCACGGTGCTGCTGTCGGTTCAGAAGTCGCAGGGCGAGAACACCATCGAGGTGGTCGATGGGCTGCGCAAGGCGCTGGCAGCTGCCGAGTCAGTGACCCCGCCTGGCATCGTCGTCGAGGTGAACCGTGACAACTCGCGGTCGATTCGGGTGGCCGTCGCGAACGTCAGGGAGACCTTGATCGAAGGCGCAGCGCTGACCGTGCTCATCGTCTTCCTGTTCCTCAACTCCTGGCGCAGTACCGTCATCACCGGTCTCACGCTGCCGATCGCGCTGATCGGCACCTTCGGCTTCATGTACATCTTCGGCTTCACCATCAACAGCATCACGATGATGGCGCTCAGCCTGTGCGTGGGACTGCTGATCGACGACGCCATCGTCGTACGCGAGAACATCGTGCGCCACGTGCAGATGGGCAAGAGCGCACACCAGGCGGCGCTCGAGGGCACGCAGGAGATCGGCCTGGCCGTGATGGCGACCACGATGTCCATCGTCGCGGTGTTCCTGCCGATCGGCTTCATGGGCGGCATCGTCGGCAAGTTCTTCCATGAGTTCGGCTTGACCATCGTGGCCGCGGTGCTGATTTCGATGTTCGTCAGTTTCACGCTCGAC
>CANHOE010000045.1 GCA_947462175.1 Burkholderiales bacterium
AGGCAGCCCTCCAGACGAGACTCGGAGGAGTGAGCGTTGCTCTTCCACGGCAGCGCAGAAGTTGACTACCCACTACCCACTACCCACTACGCACGTGAGCGCGAGTCCGCCAGCGGTTCCGCAGGCGGCGCCTCGATGGCATAGACCCGCCGTTGCGCGGCCTCCAAGGCTGCAGTGATGCTGACGCGCTTGCTCGACTGCAAGGTTGATCCCGATACGGTCTCCGTACACGCCGGGAAAAGCTTGCAGGCCAGCCATTTCTTGGCGTCAACCTGGAGCCTCTGCTGCTGGACCCAGGCGCTGGCATCGGACCCACGCAGGTCGGTAGGGATCGCCTCATCGGCGATGGCTGCGATCTCATCAGCGAGAGCATCGACGCGAAGTTCCATAACAGCCCGATATCTCTCTGCGAGTTCAGGATTGAGCATAGGAAATTCAAAGGCCCTGGGCAAGGACCAAGACGGGCCTTCGACGGCCCGAAGTGCCTGGATTTGGCGCCCGTGCCGTCGCGTTGAGCGGCGTCGGCAGGTCCTTGGACCGTTCACCAGAGGCGCTGGCGGTCAAGTCCTCAGGGGTGACCCTGATTCCGATGGTGTCGCGCCGAAGCGTCGTGCGTGGTCCCCGGCTGCAGTCTTGCGTTGCAGCCCTGGGGCTTGGTGTTTGTGACGACCGGCGTGGTTCTGGCGTGGCTCAGGCTGCGAAGTCGTACCCCGCCTCGCACGCCCGCCCTCGGCGTGGTGGCTGCGGATCCAGCCCCAGGTGAGTCAGGATCTTCTCGACCACCGGTCGGTGAGTCCTTTTTTGTCATTGCTCAGTCCTGCGCTTGATGGGACTGAAGGCCTTGGCGGATAAACGCCCGGGCGATTGCGCTGCGGCTTGTTTGGTGTTGGGCCGCGATGCGGTCCACAGCCGCGACCAAGGCGTCGTCCGCCTTGATGTTGAACTGTCGGTTGGGTCGTGCTTCGACTGTGATCACGGTTGTGATGCTGGTTGACCTCCAAAGTCCTACCGGAGTGTTTCCGCCAAAACCCTTTCTGTACCTCAATTACTTAGGTGAAAACCAATGTGACAAGGTGTACTCGCCAGTCACGAGTGTGAGTTGATCGTTCGCAAGTTGTTAGGAAGGCCGCCGAGGGTGGCACTGGTAGCTGCTGATGGCGGCATCACGCCTACTATTTGGTTTGGGCAGGTTGAAGACCCGGAGATCCTTGGCGTTGTAACCATTGGCGTTTACCACCTGGTCGATTAGGTGCAAGCTGCAAATCTGCTGCACCCGGCTGGACTACGCTGCTTTTATGCCTTGGCGTTTCGGTGGGCCGGCGAGCGACGAACTCCCGACGCCACGTACGAGGTGCCTGTCCTGCGGATCGACGACCTCGTCCTCGCCGACAGTCCAGTGGTCCTGATCCAGCTTGATGCCGGACGCAAGCAGCGTCAGGCGATAACGGGTGCCCAGGCTACGATCCGCTGTAGCCGCCCGGGGCTCATCGTGGAGACCGTACGTGATGACGCCACGATCGCCGCGAACCTCGTACCACTCGGCTACGCCCCGGTGGGAATGGTCGGCCCGAACGCCCTCTTCGTGGCAGGGCCCGAGCGGGACGTCAGCTGACGACGCTTGAGAAAGTGCTGATGGCCATCCCATCCTTCGCCCGACGAGTGACTATCGCTCGCGCTTCTCGGCGTAGTGCACGTGCCCAGGGGTGTTGCCAGCGAGCGTGTCGGTGTGGAGGACCGTGAACCGCTCCTGGATCAGCCCCTCGAGAAACTCTACGCCTGCCCCCGCGAGTTGCTTCACCGTCTTGTGGGTGTCGATGTCAAGTTTGAAGATCACCTGTCCGCCAGGCTTCAGGAAGGCGTGCACATTGTCGAGGTAGACACGGCACTGTTCGGGGCTGAAACCGAGGTGCGAAAGCACACCCCAGCTGCGGATCTCGTCGAATGCGCCGACCAACTCCCCCGGCAGGCCGTCAGCCTGCGTCATGTCGAACTTGACGTACCGGAAAGTCCCCACCATGGCGACCAGATCGGGGCTGTCAGGCTCCTTGATGTCGACGACCGTCAACTCGGCGTCTCTCCCCACGACCTCCGTCTGATACTTGTTGTACCAGGCAGCACCGATCTCCAGGACATTGCCCCCCGCGACCATGTCGGCACGACGGAGAGGAGATAGCGGCGTCCCAGACGGGAGATCCAGAAGTCGCGATGGCGGGCATCCCAGTGGCCGATGACGATCCGGAAGGCCTGCGGGTCGAGCGTGGAATCGTCGAAGTCCATGCGTCCATTCTTGGGGATGAGGGTAGGCACCTATGGCGGAAAATCACTCGGTCAGGGGGCGGTAGCCAGCCGAGGCTTCCAGCCCGAACTGCCGGACCCATCGGTCGATCGCCCGGCGGTGGAGCGGCAGCGGGAGGGAATCGTCACGGGGCACGGAGCAGCGCAGCGGCGCATCCGGCCCGAGGTCGAAGGCCATGAAGGAAAGGCCAAGATCGCGCAGGATTCGGTGAAGGAAGCGATGGTGCGGATGGCCATACTCGCCCGCTTCTCCGTGGCTGAGGATGAGGTCGTACCCGTGGACGGTGGCCGCGATCGCGTCCAGTGCCCGGTCCTCCTGGATTGAGCAGCGGCCGCTGGTTAGATCGGATGGCGGGGGATCGTGGGGTAAGTCGAGCGACGCCACGTCAATCCCATGCCTCGCCCAATAACCCCGCATCTCCCTAACTCGGGACGAGTCGTCGCCGAGGATCAGGTAGCGGATGCTCCAGCGGTAGCCGGGGTGGGAGAGAATGAAGTGATAGCCGAAGATGACACAGTCATCAGGATGCGCCACCAAGCACAGCGCTCGGGTCATGGGTCCGGATCCTTCCTTTCCTACACCGCCATGCTGGCCGATGCCGTGGCGGTCGGTTGATGGCCTGAGCGGCCCTTCAATGGCGGGCGATGGGGGCTGGTACCGCCGGGCTGCCGCGGTAAGGGCCTCCTCATGCTACCTCCTGCGCGACCCGGGCCAGCTTCATCACCACCGCCAACAGCATCGTGCCATCCGATCGGAGGCCAGCTGGATCCACACTGATCAGATCCACGAACCGGCAGCGCGCAACGCTTGTAAGACACAGCGCCTTGGCCAGCACGGCCGGGTCAATGAAAGCCTGTCGGTCCTTCTTGCTTGGTGTCATGGGTGATAACGGAGAAAGTGGCCCGACTTTCCACAGTTGTCGGACCTCTGCACTCGCGAAGTGGCAGCCGGATTAGCTAGATCCGACTGCGATGGATGATTCATTGGTGACAAACGCATCCGCAATATTGAGAACATTTATTTCCGTGGCTCCAGAAACAGACTTGCCGTTGCTTTAGCCATCGATGACCACCTAGACGGCACCAAAATAGACCAGTTTGACAGCCGAAAAATCAGCAAGCAATACCTTTCCTTCCACGCAATTACTGGTTGCGTAGACGGGGATGCCAAGGCACCTCCACTGCCGACTTGCCATTCAACGCGAAATGCGGAACCGCCTGCCACGGCCGTCAGCATCAGCACCTTCATCGTTCGTGGGTGCAAAACAAACGAAAGCCTGCTGATGTCGCTATTTGCTACCGCTAACAGCTCAAGTATCCTGGTTGGTTCCGCAAATGTGGGAGTCGCACCGGCAAACTTGGCCGCCAATTTTCCAGGCAAATTCAGCAATTCAAGTGTTTCAGAATTGCTGCCGGTTCCACCGATAAAGCCTGCTTCGATCAGATTGCCAACAGCACGACCGATCTCAGCAAGCATCTGAGATTCAATGTCTTGGCCAAGGAGCTTTAATTTCCGGCTGAAGCGAATATAGGAAATTCAAAGGCCCTGGGCAAGGACCAAGACGGGCCTTCGACGGCCCGAAGTGCCTGGATTTGGCGCCCGTGCCGTCGCGTTGAGCGGCGTCGGCAGGTCCTTGGACCGTTCACCAGGGGCGCCGGCGGTCAAGTCCTCAGGGGTGACCCTGATTCCGATGGTGTCGCGCCGAAGCGTCGTGCGTGGTCCCCGGCTGCAGTCTTGCGTTGCAGCCCTGGGGCTTGGTGTTTGTGACGACCGGCGTGGTTCAGGCTGCGAAGTCGTGCCCCGCCTCGCATGCCCGCCCTCGGGGTGGTGGCTGCGGATCCAGCCCCAGGTGAGTCAGGATCTTCTCGACCACCGGTCGCCAGGGTGCAGAGGCCCTGGCGTTCGCCATGCGCAAACTGTCCTCGGGACCAGTTACGTCCACGCTCACCCCGCAAGATGGCCGCGATGATCTTCAGTTCGCCGCGAAGCTGTCGGCTGTGAGCGTCAGGAAATGGCCGACAGCGATCGTTCGCCACCCAGTCAACCTGTTGTTACCTCGCACCTATCCAATTCAGCAATCTGATCGCAGCGCGCTAGTGCCGCTGCAACTCGAAGCCGCGCGTGTTGACGGGCTGAAACTCACGGCGCTCGCCGTTGAAATCCCAGCGTTCGATGCTGAAGCGGTGGCCGTCGGTGGCCTCGTGCCGGATCACGTTCACCGAGTTGGGCGCATCGCGGCGCAGCCGGCTCGACAGGGCGGTGCCGGCCTGCGCAATGACGATGCGGGCACCGTGGGCGCCGGGCGGGGTCAGTTCGGACACATAGGGCAGGTGGATGTGCCCGCCCAGCACGACATCGGCACCGGCTTCGGCCCATGCCGACAGCGCCGCGTCGCGGCCGCGCAGCAGGTGTTTCGCCTCGGCGCCGCCTTCGACGTGCATCGGCTGGTGCACCACGACCACCCGCAGCTGTTCCGGTCGCGCACTGCGCAGCCGCACGGCCACGCGCTGCACTTGTGCGGCGCTCACCTCGCCTTCAATGTGGCGCCACCAGCGCGTTGTCTTCACGCACTGCACCAGCAGCCCAGCGCTCTCGTGCACCGGCTCCAGTTCGTCACCGAAGCTACCTCGGTAACCGGTGTACGGAGCCAACAGGCGCGTCAGCGGATTCAAGACCGTGAGGTCGTGGTTGCCGGGGATGCTGACGAAGGGCAGGGCGAGGCGATCGATGAAGCGCCGGGCGGCAGCGAACTGCGCCGCCCGAGCACGCTGCGTGATGTCGCCCGAGATCACCAGCAGCTGGGGCGAGAGCTCGGCTGCCAGTGCCGCCAGCGCTTCGACGACGGGCTGTTGCTCGGTGCCGAAGTGGGTGTCGGAGATGTGCAGCAGCGTGGTCACTGCGTCTGCTGGATGCCTGCAATGGCCCACGGGCCGCCCGCACTCGGCTTGACCAAGTGCCAGACCTCGTCGAAAGCCGTCACCGGACCATCGGCTTCTTCGCGGATCGTGCCGTGGTAGCGAACGCTGACCACCTGACGATCCGCCTCTTCGGCCACGTCGATCACCTCGGCATCCACATGGGTCACGTCAGTGCGCTGGTCGCTGTGCGGGCGCTCCTGCAGGTCGAGCTTGATCGCGGCATACATCTCCGGCGTGGTGAATTGCCGCAGGTCGTTCAGGTCGGCCGTGTCGTTGGCGGCCTGCATGCGGATGAAGGTGAGCTTCGCAATGCGCTCGAAAGCCTCCTGATCGAAGCCGGCGGGCAGCATGGTCGGGCGGGCGACGGCCACTGCGTTCGCGGCCACGGGCGGCATGGCAGCAGCAGCGCTCCAGCCTGAGCCCGAGCCGCCCGCTGCGCCCGCGTTCTCACCGGCGAATTTCAGGCCGTTGAAGCCGGCGGCAGTTTGTGGTGCCGGCGAGCCACGCATGCGACTCATCACGAAGCGGATTGCCACGAAAGCGACGATACCCAGCAGCAGCATCATGATCAGGTTGCCGAATTCAGCGCCCATGCCGAGGTGGCTCATCAAAGCGGCGATGCCCAGACCGGCTGCGAGGCCGGCGATCGGGCCCATCCACGAGCGCTTGGGCGCCGCTGCCGGCGCTGCACCGGCGGTGGGTGCCGTGGTCGGGTTGGCCTGAGCGGGCTTGGCCGGGGCCGTGGGGGCTGGGGCAGGCGTGCTGCGCGGCGGCAGCTGGCGCTGCATGCCGGAATAGCCCCCGCTACCGAGCCGCTTGGCATCGACGCTCAGGGGCGAGAAGCCCACAGCCGACACCGCTACCGACAAAGCCAGGATCCAGGATTTCATCAGGTTGTCCCTTTTATGCACATGCCGCAGATGTGCGGGCTGAAACTGTCTGTGCAAGGGGCATTGTGCTCGGCGTCGGTGCGGCCTGTCCGGCGTGTGGTCGTATTGACCGAAAAATCGGAAAAAGCGCCCGATCGCTCGCACAATGAGCGCATCGATCCCAGGCGCCGCACCCCGCGGCCTCAGGCCTCGCTGGAGGAGCTGCGCTCGATGACACATGCCTTGATCGTCGATGACGATGTGGATTCGGCGTCCACCCTGAAGGCGCTGATCATGGCCGAGCACTGCACGGTCGCGGTGGTGCACAACCTGCGCGATGCGCGACGCCAGATCGCCCTGCAGCAACCTGAGCTGGTGCTGCTCGACCTGCAGCTGCCTGACGGCAATGGCATGGACCTGTTCGCCGAGCCCGAGTTGCTGGCCAATTCGGAGGTGGTCCTGATCACCGGCCACGCCTCGCTGGAGACCTCGATCCAGGCGCTGCGACTGGGTGCTGCGGACTACCTCGTCAAGCCCATCAATCTGCGGCAATTGCAAGGCGTGCTGTCGCGGGTGACGAAGCCGGCGCTGCTCAAGGCCGAGGTCGAGACGCTCACTGCCCAGGTGTCAGCCAGCGGCCACTTCGGCGCACTGTGGGGCCGCGCCCCGTCGATGCTGCGGCTTTATGAGCAGATCGCCCGGGTGGCGCTGACCAGCGTGACGGTGTTCATCACCGGCGAAAGCGGCAGTGGCAAGGAGGTCGTCGCGCAGACGGTGCACGACCTGAGCCGCCGCCGCAAGCAGCCGTTTCTGGCCGTCAATTGCGGTGCGATCTCGCCCAACCTCATCGAAAGCGAGATCTTCGGCCACGAAAAAGGCAGCTTCACCGGTGCCGATCGCCAGCACCTTGGGTTTTTCGAGCGTGCCAGCGGCGGCACGCTGTTCCTCGATGAGATCACCGAAATGCCGATGGAGTTGCAGGTCAAGCTGCTGCGGGTGCTCGAGACCGGCTGCTTCATGCGTGTGGGCTCGACGCAAATGCAGGCGGCCGATGTTCGGGTGCTGGCCGCCACCAACCGCCGCCCCGAGCAGGCGGTCGCCACCGGCAAGCTGCGCGAAGATTTGCTGTACCGGCTGAATGTGTTCCCGATCGAGCTGCCGCCGCTGCGCGAGCGGCTCAGCGACGTCGGCCTGCTGGCACAGCATTTCCTGAACGCTTTCGGAGTCCAGGAAGGGCAGGCCAAGCATTTCACTTCGGCTGCACTGGATCGGCTCTTGCAATATCGCTGGCCCGGCAATGTGCGCGAGCTGCGCAATGCGGTGCAGCGCGCCTATGTGATGGCTGCGGGCGATGTGATCGACCCGCAATGGCTGCCGCAGCCTTCCCCGCTGACCGAGCCGACCAGTGGCGCTCAGGCAACTGCGATGCCGTCAGCCGCGCGACGAACAGCTTCGGCGTCCGACGACGCGTTCGAGCAGGAGTCGGTCACGCTGTCCATCGGCACCTCGCTGGCGACGGCCGAACGCACGCTGATCCTCGCCACGCTGCGCCACCACCATCACCAGAAGGAGCGCACGGCCGCGGCGTTGGGCATCAGCCTGAAGACGCTCTACAACCGATTGAAGGAATACGCCGCCGACGGCTTGGACCACGCGGCGCATTGACGCCCAGGCCGCGCTGAAGGCTTGCAGCTGTGCCCTCAGTCTGCGAGCGCTGCCGTGCTTTCCCCCGGCAGACACTGACTGTGTCGGTCGGCCAGGATCAGCGGCGTCACCGCGTCCCAGCCGGCGCAGCGACTGTGCGGCGTGCGAAGCGGCGAGCGACGCCATTCGGTTTCGCGCCCGGTGTCCAGAAGCAATGCGCGACAGCCCGCGCGGCGCCCGGCCTCGATGTCGTCGAGCGTGTCACCGACCATCCAGGACGCTGCCAGGTCGATGTGGTGGGCACGCGCCGCGCGGATCAGCATGCCCGGAGCCGGCGTGCGGCACAGGCAGGCAGGTTGGCCCTCGGGCGTCGGTGTGTGCGGGCACACCACGAAGTCGGTCAGTGTGACGCCTGCTGTCTGGCTCAGGTGACGCTCCAGCGCCGCTTGCAACTGCGAGAACTCCCAGCGGGTGAAACGCCCGAGCGACAACCCGCTCTGGTTGGTCACCACGATCAAGGCCAATCCGGTCGCGGCCAGCGCGGCCAGTGACTCGCAGGCGCCGGGCCGAAAGCGCAGCTGCGTCGGTTCGGCGTTGGGTGGCAGGGGGTCGAGCAGGGCGCCATCCTGGTCGATGAACACTGCCGCCCGCGCCGCAACGGGGCTGCGGGCAACCGTGGGGATGCCCGGGCGGGCGATCGTGTCGTGCGTGGAAGCGATGCGTGGCATGAGGCCGCCGTGGCAATCGGCGTACCGGGTACGTCAAGCGCCGCAAGACGTCGCTGCAGGCACGCTGATTGCCGAGATGCAGGCCTTGTCCGGCTACATGTCCCGCCTTTGATGCCTATCCTCAACCTTCTGCGTGCACTGGCCAGGCGTGTGCGATGTCGGCTCGTGGCTATTGGCCTCGCACTGATCGCCGCATCTGCCACCGCTGCACCGGTGGTGGCGCTGACCAGCGATGCGCTCGAACTGGTCGGCCATGTCATGCGATCGAATGACCACCGCGGTGCGCCGTTCCTGGTGCTCGACAAGCGAGCGGCCCGACTCTGGGTGTTCGATGCGCAGGCACGGCTTCTGGGCAGCGCGCCTGTGCTGCTGGGCCTCGCCATCGGCGACGACACCGTGCCTGGCGTTGCCGAAATGCCGTTGCCCGAGATCGCCGATGCTGCACGCACGACCCCCGCAGGCCGATTCGTCATCGAGCCTGGGCGCAATCTGCATGGCGACGACATCCTGTGGATCGACTACGAGGCGGCCGTGTCTATGCATCGTGTGCGCTCGGTCAACGCGGGCGAACGCCGACTGGCCCGGCTGGCCTCGCCCCGTGCGGCCGACAGACGCATTTCCTACGGCTGCATCAATGTGCCGGTGGCCTTCTTCAACCGTGTGCTGACGCCTTTTTTCGCTGAATCCCGCGCCATTGCCTATGTGCTGCCGGAAACGCGGCCGATGGCCGCGGTCTTTCCATTCATGGCGGTGCCGTTTCCGATCGCCGGGTCGCGCTGAACCGCTCGTCGCGCGTGCGCGGCGCTGGCAGGCTCGCCAGCGGCGAAGGAGCGCATTTGGCGACCTTCGCCGCAGCGCTCAACCGCGGTCGCGACGTGCCGGGCGGGCCATGGGCACCGGTGCTGCCATGGGCGCAGTTGTTGCCATGGGCGCAGTTGTTGCCATCGGCACTGGTGTTGCCATCGGCGCGGGTGTCGCCATGCGCTCGGTCTTCATGTCGGCAGAAGGCATTGCAGTGGTCGACGGGCTGCCATTGACCATCGAATCCGATGCCGGGGTCGGATTGCGCATCGTGCGGCTCGACCCTGTGCCGGTACCGGGTGTCTGCTCGCCGTGGCCCGAGTTCGGCTCTCCATCGATCGGCCGAACCTGCAGCGGGTTCGGACTGGTGGTGGAGTTCATCTTGCCTGGCACCGATGGCGCAGTGTCGTAACCGCTTTGTGCGCCGACCAGACCCGCGGCCATGAGCAGCGCCGCGGCAATCGCCGTCTTGTGATGGATGGTGTGATGCATGAGGGTGTCTCCAAGTGGGTGAACGCGTCGCGCGTCGACCCCGGAAGGCGGCGGTGTGCAACGTCGTGCACACACGGTGGCAAGCGATGTTCCTGCTGCCCGAAGCGAGGGGGAACACCGCTTGCCCTCCAAGACTTCATGGCGACACTGCCAGTTCGCCTGAAACGAAAGCCCGCCATGAACACCCCGACTCCGTTTGACGCTGCCGACCCTGAGGTGTCGACAGACGCAACCAGCCAGGCTCCGACGATCCGATGGCACGCTGGAACGCTCGCAGATGACGACCTTGCCGTTTTCGAAGGCGATGATCCAGATGCTGGATTTGTCTTTCTCGAACTCAAGGCATCCAGCCAGGGACAGGACAGCGAGGCTGTGAATCACGCTGGGTGAGAGTGCCTGCGCCCGGCTGTCCTGCCGGGGTCACGGGGTTCACAGCTGCCCGGCAGGGCCTTCGATCGCGTCATGCAGCGCGGCGACCAGCCTCGACGGCTGACACGGTTTGTCCAGCACGACGAAGTCTTCACCAGCCAGGGTTTGCGTCGTGTAACCGCTGATCAGCACCACGGGCAGATGAGGGTAGGCGTCTCGCAGAACGCGCGCCAGGCCCAGGCCGTCCATGCCACCGGGCATCTTGATGTCCGACAGCACCACATCGAACGCGGGTTCGTCGGCGATCAGGCGGAGCGCACCTTGCGGATCGACGACGCGCCGCACCTCGCAACCTAGCCGACTCAGCAGGGCTTCGGTCACTTCGGCCAGGTCGTCGTTGTCCTCGACCAGCAACAAGCGCGCGCCTTCAATCGAGGGCACAGGGCTGTGGTGTGCCGCCGTGCCCACGGGCGCTGTAGTGCGTTCGCAGGCGGGCAGCAGCAGCGACACGGTGGTGCCCAAGCCCTCGGTGCTGGTCAGTCTTGCCGTGCCGCCCGCCTGCACACAGAAACCCATCACCTGCGCCAGGCTCAGCCCGGTGCCCTGGCCGGCTTCCTTGGTGGTGAAGAAGGGTTCGAACAAACGCCCCGCCACTTCGTCGTCGATACCCAGGCCGTCGTCGCTGACGGTGATCAGCACGTAATCGCCGTCCGGCAGATCGGGCACCTCATCGTCGTGCGCGCGTCTTGCCTGCAGCCGCAGGTGCCCACCCAACGGCATGGCGTCGCGCGCATTCAGGCTCAGGTTCGTCAGCGCGAGCTCGAGTTCATTGGGGTCCACGCTGACACGGGGGGTGCCCGGCGCCACCGCCACCGTGACCTCGGTGCGCACACCCGTCACCGTTTGAAGCAGATCGCGCAGCTCGTGCAGTGCGTCCGCCAGATCAATCGGCCTGGCACACGCCGGTTGCTGCGCGGCGAAGCGCAGCAGCTGCTTCGTCAGGCGGCTGCCGACGCCCACGGCCCGCAAGGTGGCGTCCAGCGGTACCTGCAGTTCGGCCGCCGTGGACTGGCGTTGCATCAGGTGAGCGCTGTTGCTGATCACGCCCAGCAGGTTGTTGAAGTCGTGCGCGACGCTGCCGGTCAGGCGCCCCAGCGCCTCGATGTGCTGGCTACGCGAAATGCGCTGCTCGGCCTCGCGTGTGCGCTTCACCGCTGCGGCGACCTCGCGCTCGAGCTCGCTGCGGGAGCTGCGCAACCCGTCGGCGGCCTGGGTCAGTGCCGCCGCGACTTCGTTGTATTCCGCGATTTCGGTGGAGTGTGTCGCCACCAACTCGCCGGCCTGCATGCGGTCTGCGGCCTGATTCAGAGAGTGCAGCGGCGCGGTGATACGGCCTGCCATCCAGAACGCCGCCCACATCGCCAGGCCCAGCAGCAGCAGCGAACCGGCCGCCACCTGCTGTAATGCTTGCCGCTCGGCGGCGTCGTTGTTGATGACGAACCAAAGGACCGCCAGCACGCCCGGCACCCAGACCGACAGAACGAGCAGCAACAGGCGGGAGCGGATGGAAACGGTCATCGAAGCGGTGCCGAATGTGAGTCAACGTGCCACAAGTGCATGTATTCGCGCGCGGTCAGGCTCTTGAAGAGCGTCCCAAGGCTCGCCCCGCGACGCTCCACATGCCCATTGTGGTTCCCGGCCCGCACGCTGGCGCCTTGCGTGCAGGTATTTCTCGTGCGCTCAGCGTGCGGCGAGGTGTCCTTCGGCGTCGGAGAACAGCACTTCGACGCGACGGTTGCGCTGCCGGCCCGCTGCGCTGCCGTTGTCGGCCACCGGATTGGCCTCGCCCC